>JAGTQD010000063.1 GCA_018396405.1 Candidatus Bathyarchaeota archaeon | reverse complement strand
TATTGCCAGTTTCCTTCCCTTATTAAGTAAAAATTATATTTTTATAAATGTAAAATATATAAACAGCTGGGTGGTTAAAATGGCAAAACAAAAGAAGAAGTTTGAAGTAGATACAAAGTACATACATGGAATGCTTGAGCCGGAATTTATCGGAAAGCCTGAAGATATTTTAAAGAAACCAAAGGTTGAGATTTTGGGGAAAGAAGTTGAAGTTTATGACCTCTCTTGGCCTTTTGGACCCGGCGTTCCTCTCTGGCCCTATTTTGAGGATATAAAAATTGAGAGAATACATTATCACGCGAAGTCCCGCGTATTAACTCAGAGAATAACAACAGTTATGCACGTTTCCACCCATGCTGACTCGCCGATACATGTCGAGGAGGGATTTCCAACAACTGATCAAATACCAATAGAGAGATATATGGGGAAAGGTGTCGTGGTCTCGATACCGAAGGGAAAATGGGAGATAATAACGGCTGAGGATCTAGAAAAAGCCGATCCGCCGATAGAGGAGGGAGATATAGTAATAGTTAATACCGGATGGCACCGCTACTGGGGTGACACAGTAAAATATTTCTGCTATGCACCAGGCTTTTATAAAGAGGCTGGAGAGTGGTTCGTTAAAAAGAGAGTTAAAGCTGTAGGCATAGATACCCAAGCCCTGGATCACCCGCTTGGAACAAGAGAAGTTTGGTGCCAGGGAGAGGGGGATGAGAGGAACCGTGTCTTACCATGGCTTGCAGACGAATATAAGAGAGAGACGGGGCGGGACGTTCGAGAGGACTTCCCATACTGGGAGCCTTGCCACAGACTATTATTAACGCATGGCATAATGGGCTACGAAAATGTGGGCGGCGATATAGATAAAGTGACAGGTATGCGATGCACTATTATAGGGCTACCTTTAAGATGGCTCGGCGGAGACGGATCAATAGTCAGGCTAATTGCGATAGTGGAAAAGAAGTAGTTTCACGGCTTTTAACAACAAATTTATAATCCCCAATTTTTATCATTTCAGAATAAACCAATATTATAATATTATGTTTTGCAGAATTTACCTTTTGGGTGTATAATGATGGAAAAATTTAATATTCAGAGGATTGCTGTGATAGGCGCTGGTATTATGGGGCATGGTATCGCCCAAGTTTGTGCCCTAACAGGCTATGAGACGATAGTTACGCGGAGGCGTAAAGAGCTCTTTAAAGAAACCTATGAACAAATAAAATCAAACATGAAGGTTTTGATAGAAAATGAGATTATTACGAGGGATGAAGCTGAAGCTGCCCTCTCTAAAATAGAGTTTAGGGAAACCATTCCTGATACAGTAAAGGATGTGGACTTCGTATTTGAAGCCGTCGTAGAAAACATGGACGTTAAGAAGAGTGTATTCAGGGAGATTGATCAAGCATCACCACGCCACACAATCCTCGCCTCAAATACCTCAACTTTCAGTATAACAGAATTAGCCTCTGTAACGAGAAGACCAGAGAAGGTTGTTGGAACACATTGGTGGAACCCACCATACCTCATGCCGCTAGTTGAGATAGTTAAGGCTGAAAAGACGTCCCAAGAAACAATTGAAGTAACTAGGAATTTGATTTTAAATCTTGGTAAAGTGCCAGTAGTATGTAAAGATACGCCGGGTTTTCTTGGAGTAAGGCTCCAAGCAGCTCTCGTTATAGAGGCTATTTCGATGCTAGAGCAGGGATTAGCGTCGGCGGAGGATATAGATACAGCGGTTAAGATGACCTTGGGGCTTCGTCTCCCAATATTAGGACCATTAGAGATAGTTGACCTCGGCGGCATGGATACCTTCCTTTACGCTTACACGTACCTCTATAATACTTTAGGGGAAAAATTCAGGCCGCCAGACCTCCTAAAACGAAAGGTGGAGCTAGGTGAACTGGGAATAAAGACTGGGAAAGGATTTTACACCTACACTAGCGAATCTATAAGAGCGGCAATTAAGCGTAGGGATGAATGGCTCATTGAGCAACTTAAAAGTAGAGGTCTATTAAGGCCGAGGAGAAAGCCTACTGAAAAATAAAATAAATAGAGGAATCTACTAAATATTCTGATTGGTGTCCCATATGGCATGGAACTATAATGATCCACTTGAGTACGTGCAACGTGTTAGAAGAGGGACACTTCCCCCGCTCATAATATCAGTTGCCTTGACTGGAGGTGTTCATGGGAAAGAGGTTAATCCAAATTTGCCAGAAACTCCTGACGAGCAAGCCCAACAGGCTTATGAGGCATACTTAGCTGGTGCATCCATAGTTCATGTTCATGCAAGGGATCCGAAAACAGGCTACGCTACCCCCTCAACGAGCCCAGATGATTATCGCATAATAAACAGGAAAATTAGGGAGCTATGCCCGGACATTATAATTAATAATACAACTGGAGGAGGACTCGGGTTATCAACAGAAGAACGTATGAGATCGCTTGAAGCAGACCCGGAGATAGCTAGTCTCAATATGGGTCCATTAGCCTGGAAAGCGCTTCTAAAAAGGAGGGAGCCGCCGCTTACTGGGAGACCTGAAGATGTTCTAGTGGACAGTATTTGGCCACCTACATTTTCCTGGAGGGAAACAGAGCTATTTGCCCAAAAAATGTTAGAAAAGAATATTAAACCTGAGATGGAGGTTTACCACCAAGGGCAATTTCAACTGGTTTATAATTTGATAGAGAAGAATCTGGTTCGCCCACCCTAT
This sequence comes from Candidatus Bathyarchaeota archaeon, assembly GCA_018396405.1. Taxonomy (GTDB): domain Archaea; phylum Thermoproteota; class Bathyarchaeia; order Bathyarchaeales; family DTEX01; genus DTEX01. The sequence goes on along the minus strand of JAGTQD010000063.1, from coordinate 5,757 downwards.
CTTATCCAGTTCGTTATGGGGCCACCGAGCTCTGTTTTACCGACGCCCCAAAACTTAATATCAATGCTATATCATGCTCCACCAAATTCGATTATAAGTGTTGCAGCGATAGGTCCATTCCAAACACTCCTTGCAACAATCGCCATTGCAATGGGGCTGCACGTTAGAGTTGGACTTGAAGATAATATATACTATAGAAGGGGAGAACTAGCAAAAAGCAACGCTCAGCTTGTTGAGAGGATCGTCAGGATATCTAAGGAGCTTGATCGCCCTATAGCTACGCCAGCGCAAGCGAGAGAAATACTTGGGATACCAAAAGAGCCGAAAAAATATAGTTGAAATTTTAAATAAGCCAAAGGTAAGATATGTTTAGGGTGATTTAGAATGAAGAAGGTTGAGTTAAAAGATGCTAAGCCCTATGAGGCAGCGGGACATTTTGGGATGGTTGCCTTACGTTTACAACACAAGGAAACGACTGGCGTGGAGAGCTTCTGGGTTGGACTATCACACTTTCTGCCTGGCGGCGGGGCTGAGATGTCTGCAGCTAACTTTGAGAGAGTTTACGTCATGATCTCTGGGGAGATGACCGTGATAACCGAAGATAAAAAAGAGATAGTTTTAAGACCATTAGACTCCCTATATATACCTGCTGGAGAAAAACGCTATCTAATAAATAGGACAAATATGCCAGCTACAATGCTAGTTATCGCCAGTTATCCTAAGAGTTAAGAGTGGTGAATGGTTATGGCTTTCTCTTCTCCCGAAGAATATGAGCGTGTACTAGAAGAGCGCATAAAGAGCGGCTCAATGGGATATCGAAAAATGTTCGATTTAACTGGCAAGGTTGCTGTAGTTACTGGTGGTAGCGGAGGTTTAGGTAGACCGACAGCCTTAGGTCTCGCAGATTTTGGCGCAGATGTTGTCGTTGTGGCCAGAGACGTGAGTAAACTCGAGAGGGTTAAGAGAGAAATAGAGCAGCTGGGAAGGAGATCTTTAGCAATAAGCTGTGATGTAACAAATCCAGATGATGTTAAAAAAATGGTGAAAGAGGTTGTAGATACATTTGGACATATAGATATCCTGGTAACTTATGCGGGAATAAATATTCCTAAACCAGCTGAGGAATACCCATTTGAAGATTGGAAGAAGGTTATAGATACCAATGTTACCGGCGTCTTTCTGACATGCCAGGAAGTTGGCAAAGTGATGATAAAGCAGAGAAGAGGGAAGATAATCAACATATCGTCTGTTAGAGGGGTTTTTGGCATGCCGAGAAACTATGTTGCATATTGCACTAGTAAGGCTGCAGTAATCATGCTTACTAGACAACTGGCATGCGAGTGGGCTCCGTTTAACATTCAAGTTAACTGTATAGCACCAACGGTTGTGGCAACCCCGCTGACCGCCCATATAATGAGGGACCCCGAGTTATCAAGGATGATGCTCTCCCGCATAAGGATGGGTAGATGGGCTTATCCAGACGACCTCATAGGAGCAATAATATATTTTGCATCTGACGCATCAAACTTTGTAACTGGCCAAGTGCTCTTCATAGATGGCGGAGTAACAACATGGGCTTAATCTCCTTCACAATAACTTAAACTTAACAGAAATTTATATTAAACTTCCCCTAAATTTTTATAATTGATGCTTGATGAAGAAACCATTATGGCAACCTACTTATGAACATGTAGAGAGCGCTAACATAACAAAGTTTATTGACTTTTTAAATAAAAACTATGACCTTAATATAGATCCATATGCAGCCAACTCATACTTTCAGCTATACAATTGGTCTATTGAAAATGTGGAAAGTTTTTGGGCGTCTCTCTGGAAGTTCGTTGGAGTAAAGTCTTCTCAGATGTATGTTAAGGTTGTTGATGATTTAAGTAAGTTTCCTGGAGCAAGATGGTTTGTGGGAGCTAGATTAAATTTTGCTGAAAACCTGCTAAGATATAGGAATGGTCACTTAGCTATTATATTTAGGGGCGAGAATGGAGAATCCATAAAATTAACTTATTCAGAATTATATAGATCTGTTGCACGATTGGCTAATTCGCTTAAGGAAATAGGTATCTCGCCTGGAGACCGTGTATGCGCATATATGCCTAACATAAGCGAGACTTGTATCGCCATGCTTGCGGCGGCCAGTGTTGGGGGAATCTGGTCTTCCTGTGGCACAGAGCTAGGAGCAAGTGTCGTCATAGACCGTATCGGGCAAATAGAGCCAAAAGTTCTATTTACAGTTGATGGTTATTGGTACAAAGGCAAATCCTTTAACGTAGTAGATAACGTTGAGAAAATAGTGAAGAGTATTCCATCGATCGAGAAGGTCATCGTGGTTCCCTATCTCCAAGATGAGCCCAATATTAGTATGGTACCTAGGTCAGTTCTTTATGAAGACTTTCTATCATCTAAAGAGGAAATCAGGTTTGAGCAAGTTTCCTCTGATCATCCTATTTACATAATGTTTTCATCCGGAACCACGGGTAAACCAAAATGTATGGTTCAGAGCTGCAGCGGTGTTCTAGTAAATCACCTGAAAGAGCTAATTATACACACGGACTTAAAGCGAGAGGATAAAATAATATATATCACGTCCCCAAGCTGGATGATGTGGAACTGGCTTATAAGTTCATTAGCGGTTGGCGCAACAATAGTCTTGTATGATGGTAATCCTCTTTACCCAGATTGGAGGACATTATGGAAGGTTGTTGAAGAGGAAAGGGTAACTATCTTTGGTTGTAGTGCAAGCTATATTAATTCTTTAAGAGGTGTCAATGCAAAACCAGGAAAAGAGTTCGACTTGTCATCTTTACGTGAGATATCTCAAACTGGTTCACCCCTCTCTGCGGATGGCTTTAAATGGATATATGAGGAGGTTAAAGAGGACCTGCATTTCAACTCTATTTCTGGCGGTACAGATATTAATGGTTGCTTTGCTATCGGAAGTCCTACTCTACCAGTTTACGCAGGTGAGCTTCAGGCTCCAGGATTAGGGATGAAAATAAAGGTATATGATGAGATGGGCGATCCAATTTATGATAAAGAGGGCGAGCTTGTATGCGAGATGCCTGCACCCTCAATGCCTCTTTACTTTTGGAATGACCCAAACAACGAAAGGTACTTAGACACATATTTTAGATTTTATCCAGGCAAGAATGTTTGGAGACATGGAGATTGGGCAATCTTTCATAGCGATACAGGCGGAATAACTATTTTGGGGAGATCAGATGCCGTCCTAAAACCATCAGGGGTTCGCATAGGCACGGCTGAAATATACAATATTGTAGAGAAGCTACCTGAAATAGCGGATAGCTTAGCCGTTGGGCAATATTGGAAAGGCGACCAGCGAATCATACTCTTTGTTAAACTCAAGCAAGGCTATACTTTAACAGAAGAGTTGAAAGATAAGATAAAGAGGGCGCTACGTGAAGGGGCTTCTCCAAGACATGTTCCCGCAATAATTATGGAGACGCCAGATATACCATATACTTTTAACATGAAGAAGGTTGAGATAGCTGTTATGAACATAATAAATTGTAGACCGGTTACCAACAGAGACTCCATACTCAACCCAGAATCACTAATATACTTCGAAAAAATAGCCCAAGAACTTCAAAAAGAGTAGCTTAATCAGCCATTTATCCCTCTTAAAATATAATCTATTTTAAATTACTGACATTAGATCAATTTGTGCAGAAGGTTTAAGTAATACCAATTTAGAATTTTTTTAAAAAATAAAAAATCCGGTGAGGCTAATGGATGTTATTGATGAGGGTAAAAGTGAACTATTAGGTTGGTGCGATCCTGAAGACCATAGGGAATGGGTTAGAAAAAATAAGAATACTGCTATGGAAGAGAAGGTGATGAGTTTGAGGGAAGCTATAACAAAGTTTGTGAATGATGGAAGTTACATAGCCCTTGGAGGATTCGGACATGTGAGGGTTCCTATGGCAGCTGTTTACGAAATTATCCGCCAAAAGAAGAGAAATTTAGCCGTCGCCGGGAAGACAGCTGTTCATGACCTGGATTGTCTCATAGCTGCGGGTTGTGTAAGTAAAGTTGAAGTCGCATATAGTTTTGGTCATGAGTTACGCGGCCTTTCCCCCGCCTCAAGAAGAGCTGTTGAGGAGGGGAGGGTTAAAGTTGTGGCTGAATGGAGCAACGCCGCTTTACAGTGGAGGTTTAAGGCCGCTGCGTCGGGGTTACCTTGGGTACCTGCATATATAATGATGGGCACTGATACCTTCAAACGCAGTGCAGCGAAGATTGTTAAAGACCCCTTTACTGGCAGACCTATATGCTTAATACCCGCCTCTTTCCCAGATGTAGCAATAATTCACGTATACCGCTGTGATGTTTACGGAAATTGTCAGATAGATGGTGCATTGGTCGAGGATTTTGAATTGGCGAGGGCTGCAAAAAGGCTAATAATAACGACTGAGGAGATAATTCCTAATGAGAAGATTAGGGAGGAGCCTTGGCGGACAGTTATACCATACTTTCTAGTAGATGCTGTCGTCGAAGTACCCTTTGGCTGTCATCCATGTAACATGCCCGGACTCTATTATTTCGATGAAGAGCACATTTCAGAGTACTTACAATTAACGAGGACCGAGGAGGGAACAAAACATTATTTCGAAAAATATGTTTATGGAGTTAACGACCACTTTGAGTATCTCGAACTTGTTGGTGGAGTCAAAAAAATGAACTATCTTAGAATGCTCGAGCAGGGTAGAGCGCGTTTTGCTTATCCGTGGGCTAAATCATAAAGGAGGACTAGATGTATGTCCAAGCCTAGGTATACACAAACTGAAATGATGATTGTAGCGGCTTCAAGGTTGCTTGAGGATGGAAAAATAGTTTATGTCGGGACCGGTATGCCCATGCTTGCAGCGCTCTTAGCGCAGAGAACAAGAGCTCCACGATTAGTAATAGTCTTTGAGGCTGGTGGTATACATCCTTTAAATCCTCCGACCTTACCACTTTCGGTTGGTGATTCTATGACTACTTGGAGAGCTGTTATGGCGGCAAGTATGGATTATGTGATGTCTATTCTCCAGGCTGGTTATGGCGAATACGCTTTTCTTGGAGCGGCTCAAATAGACATGTACGGAAACATTAACACGACAGTAATAGGGCCATGGGAGAAACCGAGAGTTAGGTTACCTGGAAGCGGTGGAGCGAACGATTTTGGCTCTCTCGCTTGGAAGACAATAATATTAATGAGACAGGATAGACAGCGGTTCGTTGAAAAGCTAGATTTCCTCACAACGCCAGGATACTTAACTGGGCCAGGCGCTAGAGAGAAAGCTGGGTTGCCACGCAACACCGGACCATGGAGAGTTGTTACGCAGCTAGGGATCTATAAGTTTGACGAAAATGATAAAAGAATGACTCTAGTCTCAGTACATCCTAATGTCAGTATTAAGGATATACAGGAAAACAGCGGTTTCCCAATAAAAATTCCAGAGAAAGTTGAAGTAACACCTGAGCCGACGGAAGAAGAGCTAAAGATATTGAGGAGTCTAGATCCCTATGGAATAGTGCTCCGTAAATAACCGCATGTAAGTGTGTGCGATCAGAAAAAACTATATTCTAAAATTAAAAATTATTTTAGATGGAGTTAATGATGGATGGAGCATCGGTAATAAGCAAATCTTCAATCTAGAGTTCACATTTATAGGTTTTAATGAACTTTTCAACAAGATTTTTAATTTTTATACTCTTTAAGCATTTTCCTGGAGAATATGT
>JAGTQD010000062.1 GCA_018396405.1 Candidatus Bathyarchaeota archaeon | reverse complement strand
CTCCAAAGGGTTGCCTTCAGACTCTCCTCAGGAAGGGAAATAGGGATAGACTCCAGGAGGCGGCTTTAGACCTAATAACCCTAATTTCATGTGCATCTAATGTTCCTTTCGAAGATCTTGGTTTACATGGATCTATAGCCTTAAACATGCATAGCGATGAATCTGATATAGATATTGTTGTCTATGGTGGGAGCAACTTTAGAAAGGTTGAGACCGCTATAGGAAAGATGGTTGAGGAAGGCTTATTTAAATATGTCTTTAAGAATAGGTTGGATGCCGCGAGGAAATATAGGCTTAGATATGGGAATAGGCTCTTCATGTATACTGCTGTCCGAAAGCCCGAAGAGATAAAAGTTAGGTATGGCCAGTATCGTTATATGCCTATAAAACCAGTTAAATTTATGTGTAAGGTTATAGATGACAGCGAAGCCATGTTCCGTCCAGCAATTTATGAAATAGAAGATTATTTTCCACTAAACCCTGACTCAAGACTTATGGGCGAAACTATTCCTAGGAGGGTTGTCTCAATGGTTGGGTGCTATAGAAATATTGCTAGGATAGGTGATAGAATCATGGTTTCTGGGGTGCTTGAGCGCGTCGAGGATACTTTGAGCGGTAGGGTTTTCTATCAGGTTGTTGTCGGAACGGCTAGCGGTGGGGATGAATATATTTGGCCCTATAAGGCTTAGAGACCGGGATGCTATTATCACGTCTGAGGGTCTCATCTTTAGGGTTTTAGGCTACTCGCATCCCGAAAATGGCTATATATGTGATATTGAGTATGCTCCATCAGAAATCTATCGATCGGAAAACCCAAGAGCATTTAGAAGTAATGGAAAGAACGTTTTCTATAAGTTTTATGGGGATGAAGGGTGGAGGTTCCTCTCGGAGAAATATCCTAAATATTTATTGAATTATACGCTCTTGGGCAGGAAGGTTATTGGCGTAAGACATGAAGATATTATGGATGTTAGAAGGCCCGGTGAAAAGCTCCAGAATCTCATCAAGTTAAGCCCAGCTGACGACTTAATCCGCTCTCTCCAAAAAGTTCTCTCAATATTTATTGAAGAGGAAGAGTTTTCATTAGAAGATTTTGGCGTCTTCGGTTCGCTCCTTCACGGCTTCCATAACCCAGCATTCTCCGACCTTGATATAATTGTTTATGGGAGAGAGACTCTAAAGAAACTTCGTAATAAACTGAGTGACTTATATAATCGGGGAGACACACCCCTCAAAAATGAGTTTTCAAGTAAAGATTCCATTAGGAATAGAGTATGGCGCTTTAAAAACATGAGCCCAGACGAATTTCTCTGGCACCAGCGTCGGAAAATGATTTATGGGGTCTTCCATGATAACCTCTCTGGGCGGAGAATAAAGGTTGAGTTTGAGCCTGTTAAGTCTTGGGATGAAATATCAAACGATCACAAAGAAATCTGCAGAATACGCTGGTTAGGTTGGGTTAAAGCTATTTTAAGGGTTACTGATGATAGGGATAGCCCATTCATGCCATCAGTATATTATGTTGAGCCAATAAAAATTCTTGAGGGATATAAGCACAGTGATATCCGAAGGATTATCTCATATGTCGAAGAGTTTAGGATGCAGTGTTTTAGGGACGAAATAGTTTACGCTGAGGGAAACTTGGAGGAGGTGGAGGCGAGAGAGGGAAAGTTCCATCAAATAACACTAACCTATGGGCCACGCTACTATGAGCAGACACTTAAAACCCTAAAGGAAACTTTTTAATGCTGTCGTCCCCTGTCTCCCTAAGGTAACTTTAGATATTGAGGAGGAGGCTAGGATTATAGTTAAGTATAGGCTTAGGGAGATGGGCTACGAGGTCGAGATAGGCCCACTAATATTGCCAGAAGCAGAAATAAACATTTACGGCACCTCAAACGAGATATGCATCATAGGCGAAGCATCCATCAGAGCACCCGCAAACATAATCGACAAAATAAACAGTAGTCTCGAGAAGCTAAGAACCCTATACCCAGACAAGCTAAGGCCGAAAATATTAAAGGTCATTTACACGAGCCTAGCCATGCCAGACCTAATCGAGAGGGTCAAGAAAGAAGGCATATGGATCCTAAAAGCAATAGGCAACATAGTTAAGCCAAAAAGTTTATAAAGCAAGTTTGTTTTAACCATTTTCTACAGGTAATAAGCTGCTTATATAGATAAATTTATATAGAGAGCCATGATTTACATCTCTACTGTGGTGTGAGAGTTGCTGGGTGAATACCTTCACATTGATTAACTGTTTCTGTTTCCTTAAAATACTGTTATCTATGCAATGTTTTTCAGCACTTGATAAATATGTTGGCAGGTAAATTAGTAAATTATTCTTAGCGGTGACCTGTTATGGGCAAGATTAGTTTTGCTATACCGAAAGGGCACCTCACTGAGGGCGCGTTTAGACTGCTGGAAAGAGCAGGCTACACTATATTAGGTGCAGACCGATCATATAGGCCATCAATAAATGATCCGAAGATAGATCTCAAGATCCTCAGACCTCAGGAGATACCAATGCTTGTTGCAGATGGGCTCCATGATATAGGTATAACTGGGGTAGACTGGATAAGGGAGACACATGCGGATGTGGAGGTTCTATTAAACCTTGAGTATGGTAAGGTTAAGCTAGTCTTAGCTGTTCCAAAATCTTGGGACGATGTAAACGACTTGTCAACCCTTCTGGAGAAGTTTGCCCGTGAGAACAGGGTTTTAAGAATATCAACGGAGTACCTTAACATTTCAGCCGAGTATCTTATGAATAATCCAGCATATAAAAGGCTTTATGGTGATAGAGAACCATTAATGGTTACACCGTGGTGGAGAAAGGGTGAGAATGATAGAGTTGTATTATACCTCTCCTTCGGGGCGACCGAGGCTAAACCACCAGAGGAGGCTGACGCAATAATTGATGTCATGGAGACCGGTGAATCTCTTGAGCGGAACAATTTAAAGCCGATTGATGTTATAATGGAGTCCTCTGCGATATTGATAGCAAACAAGATATCTCTTAAGGATCCTGAAAAGCGCGAAAAGATATATGACGTTTTAACCCTCCTGAAGGGTGCAATAGATGCCAGAAAGAAATTGCATATATTTGTTAACGTGCATAAGTGTAATCTTCCATATCTCCTTGAGAAGCTTCCAGCCCTTAAGAAGCCGACGATAGCGCCCCTCTCGGATGAAGACTGGTACTCCGTGAATACTGTGATAGATAGGAGCCAGTTCCTAGAGCTCCTTCCAATATTAAGGAGACTCGCGCAAGGATTGGTTGTCTATGAGCCTAGGCAGGTTCTCCCATTAGAGGAGATATCGCAGAATGAGGAGAGATCTTAAGGTTGCCAGCGAAGATAATGAAAGTCTGCGAGGCGCGAGATTACCTCCTAAAAGATAGGTGGCCTAAAAAGAGGGGCTTAGACGCTGAGCTATTAAGTTATGTTGAGGAGATAATTAGGGACGTTAAGGAGCGTGGTGATAGAGCCCTAATAGATCTAACGGAAAAATTTGATGGAGTTAAATTAAGCGTGGATAGACTTAGAGTTAGCCGGGAGGAAATAGAAAGGGCTTATAGCATGGTTAGCGAGAAACAAGCATCCGCTCTTGAGGATGCTAAAAAGAGGATCTATGAGGTTGAGAAAGCATTCCTATCTAGAATCGGCTTCGAGTATACTGATGAGCTAGGTATCAAGATATGCTGGAGACCGAAGCCACTTGAGAGCGTAGGCTGCTATGTGCCCGGTGGAAAGTTCCCATATCCAAGCACACTTTTAATGACCGTTATCCCGGCGAAAGTTGCAGGCATATCAAGGGTAATCGTATGCACGCCCCCATCCAAGAATGGTGAGATTCATCCGATAACGCTAGTCGCAGCCGACATATGTGGCGTAAACGAGATTTATAGAGTTGGGGGAGCGCAAGCTATAGCGGCGATGGCTTATGGAACAGAGAGTATTAAGCCAGTTGAGAAGATCGTCGGTCCCGGAAATCAGTATGTTATGGCGGCGAAACTATTGGTTTCAAAGGATGTCCCAATCGATCATCCGGCTGGCCCGAGCGAGATAATGATTTTAGCGGATGAAACGGCCAATCCATATTATGTCGCGCTAGACTTGGTCTCGCAAGTAGAGCATGGCCCAGGGAGCATTGCAGTCCTCGTTACTACGTCAATGAGGTTAATCAAGAAGGTATATGATTCCATAAAATGTCTAATTAGTGATGGGGATGGAGATATATTGCTATTAATAGCTGATGATATTGATGAAGCGGTAGGATTCGCCAATGATTTTGCGCCGGAACATTTAGAGATAATTGCTGAGGATGCTGGCGGATTATCCATGAGGATTTGCTCTGCCGGGCTGATGTTAATTGGCGGCTACTCACCAGTATCTATAAGTGACTACTGCCTAGGAACAAATCATGTGATTCCCACTAGAGGATACAGTCATGTCTATCAGCCCCTCTCGGTTCTAAACTTTATTAAATTCACAGTTACCGCTGAGTGCCCCCCACAAGCTTTAAGGGATTTATCGGCCATTGCCATTACATTAGCCGAGAGCGAAGGCTTGGTGAAGCACGCATTGGCTATAGGTGAGAGGGTTAAGGGTTGACGAGCAAAAAGATAATTGAGGAGATAATTAGCAGGGGGCTAAGCCTAGACATATATGATGTTGGAGAGACTATTGAGGGCTTAGCCTCAAAGCTTGGAAAAAGGCCCGACGAAATATTGAAACTCAACTCAAACGAGAATTTCTTTGTGCCGCTTGAACTTTTAAGGGATGTTTTAAGGCAGGTTATAGAGGAGTGTGATCCGAGAATCTATCCCCGAGATGAGTATAGATTTTTGAGAAGGAGCATAAGCAACTTTATTGGTGTTCCGGAGGAATGTGTTGTTATCGGGGCTGGAAGCGACCAGCTGATAGAGCTCATCTCAAGAATATTTCTTAGGGATGGAGATGATGCATTATCAATAGAGCCCACATTCTCCATTTATGAGAGATGCATTAGGGTTCAGGGAGCAACCTATAAAGGAATACTGTTGAAAGACGACTTCTCCTTAGATGTCGAATCAATGCTCTCAGCGGTTACACCTAGAACAAGAATCATCTTCTTATGTTCACCAAATAATCCTACAGCTAACAATCTCAAGCGGGAAGACATATTAGGTTTAGCCGAGAAATTTGAGGGGCCTGTGGCAATAGATGAAACCTACGCAGACTTTGCTGGCACAACATTATCTGACGCCGCCCAAGATTTTAGCAACCTAATAATTTTCAGAACATTTTCTAAGACTTTTGGCCTAGCGGGTTTAAGAGTTGGCTACGCCATAGCCAATAAGAGACTTGCCAGGATTATTGAGGAGAGATTCCAGATGCCATACTCTGTTTCTATGATAGCGCTTAGGGCTGCGGCTAAAATGCTTGAGCTGTGGGATGAGGTGGCGGAGGCAATTAACGCTATCAGGCGAGAGAGGGCTAACCTCATAGAAGCGCTTAAAAATATTAGGGGTGTAAGAGTATTCCCCTCAGAAACGAACTTTGTTCTTTTCCAAGTGGATAGGGACTCCACAAGCGTATATAAGAGTCTCATGGAGAGGGGCATTATTATAAGGAATATTGGCCGAGTATTGAAATTCGACAATTGCTTAAGGGTTACCGTTGCTCCAAGCCACATGATGGAACGCTTTATTAGGGATCTTAGGGAGATTATGCATGGGGCCCAATAAAGAATATATTAAGATGAGATTTAGTCTCGGAGACGCCTATGTTAAGGAGAATAGGCTAAAGGATATCGATAAAGTAGATGCAGTGATATTTGACTGCGACGGCGTCTTAATAGACGTTAGGGAATCCTATGATAAAGCAATAGCAAAAACCGTTAAATGGATATTTGAGGCTATTACTGGCCGCACTGTTACTGAGGAATTGGTTTCAGATGAAATAATATTCTTTTTTAGGAGAAGCGGAGGCTTCAACGACGACTGCGATATAGTTTATGGCGCACTCATGTTTCTCCTATGCGAGTTGCCAATAAAGTTTCTTGAGGATCTTGCCAAAGTAATAAAGTCTGTTGGGTGGGAAGGGGGTCTTAGTAGGCTCATTAACACGATGAGAGGGAAGCTGCATTTAGAGGATGCTGACTGGAATGTATATGCCTTATATGATAAGTTAAAGGAATTCACATTTATGCTTGATGAGACGGGGATTAGCTCCGTTGATAGGGCAATACTCTCCTCAAAAAATATTCCAGAAGAAATCTACGCTTCCTTAAAGAATCTTCTCTATGGATCAAAGCGGGTAGGCGAGAGCCTCATTACAACGGTATTTGAGGAGATCTTTTATGGACAGAAGCTCTTTAAGAGGGTATATAATATTGAGCCAATAGTTCTCCATAGTCTTGGAACAATAAATAATAGTTCCGTTATAATTAAGCCCGAGACCCTTGAAAGGTTATCCTCGCTCATCGGTGGAGCTAAATTTGGGATAGCTTCAGGAAGCAAAATATCTTCTACAAGATATGTTCTTGGCTCCATCCTAGATCTCTTTGAGCAAAGAGCTCTGGTCTTCTCAGATGATGTAGAAAGAGTTGAGGATGAATATTCAAGTAGGGGTTTCTTGAAGGTTAGCCTTAAGAAGCCAAATCCATATTCGCTGTTCAGATCTGCATGGAGCCTAGAGCCCTTCAGGATGGCTCTCTATGTGGGCGACTCTATTGAGGATGCTCTTGCGGTTAACAAGGCTAATATGTTGGATCCAAGATTCATGTTCGCTGGAGTATACGCGTATACTGGTGCCAAAGATAAAGCTCTTGAAGAATTCCTTAAATTTGGCTGTGACATTATTTCTCCATCCGTCAATGAGATTCCACTAATAATTGAGGCTGTTAGGGGGATGAGGATTGAGGGAGACAGAGTATTATAGGAGGACTTCTGAAACCGAAGTTAAAGTTAAGGTTAGGCTAGATGGATCTGGCTCCGCAAGCGTTAATACTGGAATATCATTTTTAGATCACATGCTTAAGTCTATGGCAACACACGCCCTCATAGATTTATCTCTTGAGGCGAGGGGTGACCTAAGCCACCATGTTATTGAGGATGTAGCCATATGCTTAGGTGAGGCTCTGAGGAGAGCCCTTGGAGACGCGGCTAATATAAGAAGATTTGGATACGCCATAGTCCCAATGAACTGCTCCCTGGCCTTTGCCGCAATCGACCTTTCTAATAGGCCTTACCCGAAGATCGACCTAAAGCTTGAGGGGGAAAGTGTTGAGGGTATGAAGAGCGAAGATATACGCCACTTCCTAGAGACTCTGGCAAACTCCCTAAGAGCGAATATACACATTTGGGTTCAATATGGATCAAATGATCACCACAAGGTCGAGGCGGCTTTCAAGGCACTAGCCCTATCTATTAGACAAGCAGTATCAATAGATGCCGAGAGAACTGGTGTGCCGAGCTCGAAAGGTGTGCTATAGCATGATAATAGCAATAATAAATTATGGTGTTGGAAACCTCTTTAGCATAAAACGCTCTTTCGAAAGGATTGGCTGTAGAGCAAAGATATGCCTAGATGCCGAGGATCTAAAGAAGTCTGATGCAATAGTTCTCCCCGGGGTTGGAAACTTCATGGCCGGCTCCGAGAAAATTGGGAGGATTAAGGATGCCCTCCTAAGTCTTATTATTGATGAGGGGCTTCCAGTCCTCGGGATATGCCTCGGCATGCACCTTCTTTTCCCAAAGAGCGATGAGGGTTATGGGAGTGGACTAAACATATTTTCAGGGCGGGTCGTCAAGCTTCCAAGATCCGTTAAAGTCCCCCACATGGGCTGGAATAACCTCAAAATAATTAGGCAGACTGCCATCCTAGATGGGATATGCGAGAAAAGCTATTTTTACTTCGCCCACAGCTACCATGTTTCTCCAGAAGACAGGAACATAATTGCCGCCGAAACAATGTATGGCGTATCTTTTCCATCAGTTATATCCAGCGGAAATATTTTCGGTGTTCAATTCCACCCAGAGAAATCTGAGAAGCCGGGCGAGCAGATTATGAGGAACTTCGTGAAAATTATTAGCCGATAACTTGGTGACCTCTTTGCTCATAATACCCTCAATAGATTTAATTGGTGGTAGGGTTGCAAGGTTGTTGAAAGGAGATCCTAAGTATGCATGGTTCTATGACAACCTTGGCAACCCGGTAACGATCGCTAAGATGTGGGAGTCAGAAGGTGCGCAGCTAATTCATATAGTTGATCTGGACTCTGCTCTCGGTAGAGGCGATAATATCAACGTTATAGGCGATATTATCCGAGCCCTAAACATTCCAGTTCAGGTTGGCGGCGGAATAAGAAGCGTTTGGCGTGCGCGTCAACTGATAAATCTCGGGGCTAGCAGAATCGTAATCGGGTCGTTAGCATTCAAAAGCCCAGAGACTTTCGAAGCCATTTTAAGGGAGCTTGGACATGATAGGATAGTTGTCGCCTTGGATCATTTAGATGGAAGAGT
>JAGTQD010000061.1 GCA_018396405.1 Candidatus Bathyarchaeota archaeon | reverse complement strand
AAGAAGCTAAATTGCGAATTAATAGGGCTGAGTATAGATCAGGTCTTTGCACACTTAAAGTGGGAGGAGTGGATTAAGGAGAAGATTGGGGTTGAGATACAGTTCCCGATAATCGCGGATAATACTGGAGATATATCCGCAAGGCTGGGCATGCGTCACAAGCAGGCTGCTGGAACACAGACAGTAAGAGCTGTTTTCATAGTCGATCCTAATGGAATTGTTAGGGCAATACTCTATTATCCAATGGAGCTAGGTAGAAACATGGACGAGATACTTAGAATGGTTAGGGGGCTGCAGCTCGCTGATAAGGGTTATGCTATACCAGCAAATTGGCCGAATAACGAGCTAATCGGCGATAACGTAATCGTCCCACCAGCAAATACTGAGGAGACGATTCGGAAAAGGAGAGAGCAGGAGAAAGCTGGTGAGATAAAGTGCTTTGACTGGTGGTTCTGCTATAAAAAGCCTTAATACATAAAAACTATTCTTTCAATTTTTCTAATATTATTGCTGGACAAACTCTTTTTACTCCATCTATTGTGCCTATCTTTTCATTGATCATTCTTAATAGATCCATCATGTTTTTAGCCCACACTTCAACAATAATCATGTGATCCCCGGTGGAGGTGGCAACATATCTCGTTTCCAGCATCTCACAAAGTCTCTTCGCTACATCAAGAATCTTCGATGGGTCAGCATCGATACCAATTATAGCAATCGTATTAAACCCCATTTTCAGTGGGTCCACGATTACTGTGAACTTCTTTATGATCCCTTCACGTCTCAGTTTTTCAACTCTTTTCCTAACAGTGGACTCGCTCATCTTAAGCCTGCGAGCAATCTCCGTAAAGGGTAGGCTAGCATCCTCCTGTAAGATTCTAAGGATAGCTAAATCGGTCTCATCCATATGTTTTCTCCACAATATCCAGTCATATTAGTCTTTTTTAACCGATTATTGTAAAAATTCTTATAAAAGCTTTAGGCAGATAAAAACTTACTGTAATGCTGAGTGGGGATGACTCTCTTGGATAAGTGGAGGTGCACCATCTGTGGATACATTTATGACCCGGAGAAGGGTGATCCCGATCGAGGCATTGGACCCGGAACGCCCTTCGAAGATTTACCGGTCAATTGGACTTGCCCGTTATGCGGTGCCTCAAAAGATATGTTTGAGAAAATAGGATAATTATATAGGCAGCAGAGACAAATGTGTTGGGTGGTCTTGTATGGAGACTACTAAACTTTATGTTCTACCGCAGCTACCCTATGGTTATGGCGATCTAGTGCCATATATGTCTGAAGAACAACTGCGTATACACCATACAGCGCATCACCAAGGGTATGTTAATGGGGCAAACGCGATACTCAGAAAGCTAGAAAACGCCAGAAAAGAGAACACTGATATAGATGTGAAGGCTGCCCTAAAGGAACTCTCATGGAATATAGGAGGACACGTTCTCCACTCGATCTTCTGGGAGAACCTTGCTCCACCGGGCAGGGGCGGCGGCAAGCCGGGAGGGAGACTTGCGGATCTGATTGGCGCAGAGTTTGGGAGCTATGAGAGGTTCAGGAAAGAATTCACACAAGCCGCCGTCACCGTCGAGGGCTCTGGCTGGGCGGCGCTAACAGTATGCGGGCAGACGGGCAGGCTAATGGTAATGCAGATAGAAAAGCATAATGTAAACGTGTATCCAACATTCCCAGTCCTGATGGTCTTAGATGTCTTTGAGCACGCATATTATATAGACTACAAGAATAGAAGAGCGGATTACATCGAGGCTTTCTGGAACATAGTTAACTGGGATGAAGTGGACAGGAGACTTGAGAAGCACCTGAAATAGGATATTACAAGGCGCCTACAACATCTATCCACTAACCTGAGAGGGATAGATGTGAACTTAGTAAGCTCCATATTTCAGAATTGTGAGAAATGAATTACTAGTCATAAACATTATCCCTTAACAAACATATGATGCTCAGATCGATACCATTAATAGATAAACTAATTATTTCTGTCAACCAGCCTTGATATTGTAGTGCTTTGGTATGGTTGGATCCCTAAGCGTATTATCAAAGGATAAAATAGCGTATTTCTCAATGGAGATCGCCCTATCGAATAATATGCACACCTATAGCGGTGGATTGGGGGTTCTAGCGGGCGATGTAGTTAGGACGAGTGCAGATCTCAAAATACCGCTAGTGGCGGTCACGCTGGTCAGCAGAAAGGGCTATTTTAGGCAGGAGTTCACACCAGATGGTAGACAGATAGAGCTCCCGGATCCGTGGAATCCAGAGGAGATGCTAGAGCCCCTCCCAAATATAGTAACTGTCCAGGTTGAAGGCAGGGATGTTCGGGTTAAGGCATGGCGATATAATGTTAGGGGCGCGACTGGCGGAGTAGTTTCAGTATATTTCCTAGACACGGATGTTGATGGCAACTCGCCTGAGGATAGGGAGATAACATCATACCTTTATGGTGGTGACGAGAGGTACCGCTTAAAGCAGGAGATAGTTCTCGGAATCGGCGGCGTCAGGATGCTCGAGAATCTTGGAATAAACATACGTAAGTATCATATGAATGAGGGCCACTCTAGCCTACTAGCCGTCGAGCTACTCCGCAAATATGACTTGGATGTTAATAGGGTTAGGAGCATGTGTATCTTCACTACACATACGCCTATTGAGGCGGCGCATGATAAATTCCCATACGATATTATTAAGGAGGTCATGGGCGAGATAATTCCCCTAGACCTCCTCAAAAAACTCGGCGGAGAGGATGAGCTAAATATGACCCTGCTAGCCCTGAAGCTAAGCGAGTACATTAATGGTGTATCTAAGATGCATAGGATGGTCTCGCAGGAGATGTTTCCAAGCTATGAGATTCACTCAATAACTAATGGTGTTCACTCGTATACGTGGACATGCGAGAGCTTCAGAAAGCTCTACGACAAATATCTTCCGGGATGGGCCTATGAGCCAGAGCTCCTCTCAAGAGTCGATATAATTCCAGAGGACGAGATATGGCAGGCTCACATGGAAGCCAAAAGGAGGCTCATAGATTACGTTAATAGCGTTACTGATGCAAAAATGGACTATGACACGCTAACTATTGGATTTGCTAGGAGAGCAACCGCATATAAGAGACATACGCTAATATTCTCCGATATCGAGAGGCTAAGGAGAGTCGCTAAGAGGGGTAGAATACAGCTGATATTCGCTGGGAAGGCGCACCCAAGAGACGAGCTTGGCAAGAAGATGATTGAGGAGATATTCAGGTATAAACAAGCACTTAAAGATGAAATATTGATCGCTTATTTGAAGAACTATAATGTGGGGCTTGCAGCGATGATGGTTTCTGGAGTAGACGTCTGGCTAAACACCCCACTACCGCCGCTAGAGGCTTCTGGGACAAGTGGTATGAAAGCGGCCCATAATGGCGTAATAAACTTCAGCGTCCTGGATGGCTGGTGGGTTGAGGGGTGGGTTGAGGGCATAACTGGATGGGCTATTGGGCCAACCCCGGAGGAACGGGCTTGTATGCCATTGGGGGAGCAAATAGCAATGGAGATAAATGACCTATATGGGAAGCTTGAGCATGTCATTATACCAATGTATTACGGGCGTAGGGGCGAATGGATTAAGTTAATGAAGAACTCTATAGGGAAACTTGCATCCCACTTTAACAGCTATAGAATGATGTATCGATATGTGACGGAAGCATATTTATAGGGCTGGCTGAGATGCTAGAGTCCCAGAATATCCTCCCTTATAGCCCTATGGCATTGCTCTATCGGAGCAGTAGTATTCACAACGTATATGTCCAGCATACTGAATAGTTCCAGGAAAAATTGCTTTCTCAGATTAGTTTTCCTCTCATCCTTAACAAGTAGATGAGGGTTGCAGAAGTCAACTTTCTCAAGATATTGGACTGCCTCCTCCGGGTTCATCCTCCTAAAGATACATTTGTCTTCTGGGTCTCGCTTTAGAAGTATGGCTTTCCTAAGCGTTGTCATTGGTATAAATCTCCCTTTGCCTATAATCCACCTTATATTCACTATTGCTCTGCCCTTAGAATCAAATTCAGCTAACTCTATAATCTTCCTATATTCGCCCCAAATATCTGTTATATCCGCCTGAATGTAAAAGTTCTTCTCGGAGGCAAATGCTATTGGCTGACCACCGCCCATGTAGACGAAGAACCAGTCGTCTGAGACTACGCGCACACGATCGATCCTTAAGAGCCCATATGTATGCGTTGTCTTGCCAGTGCCGGGCGGGGCTATTAGGCAGATTCCCCTGCCGTCCACGTCAACGCATGCTCCATGAATTGCATACACTCCATGAGCATCCTCAAGTATATCGCTGGCGATACTTAGAGCTAGTGACTTAATCCAGCCGTAATAGTCCACGTTAATTAGGAAGGCTGTCTTTGAGAGGGGGTCATAGAAGACTTTTAGACCCTCTCCCTCCTCATTCGTCACAACTAGCCTCCCATGGGAGCGTATGTTAGCTGACATTGGATAAAAGCTTTCCTCCCAGCGCTCCTTAACCTCCCTTATATCCGTTAAGAGCTTAATACAGACCCCATGTATATCAGCCTTCGACTCATAGAGGGCGCGCCTGCCATACTTCTCCATAAACCTATCCTTCTCATCAATAGAAATCAGATTAACTTCATATTTAGATGACATCACATCAACCCTCAAGAACTACTTAATCGCTAACCATATCTTTAAACTTAGATAAATAGTCATCTTAAGTAAATGGCGCTCTCTTAAAAACACTATAATGATAGTAACATATTAGGATGAGTATTATCAAGTCTGTTAAGAAAGAATGAGGCATGTCTTTCTTTCGCTAGTTTTCCTCTTTAATCTTTTTCGCTAAAGACCTACCTATATTACAGATCTTTCTCATATCCTCCTCTGTTGGCGGACCGTTGATCTCAAGTGCGCTAACAACCTCGATCTTAATATCTTTAATCATGTCCTGAATCTGCTTAATGGCTCCTCCACCCCAACCATAGGAACCCAATATAACCGCAAACTTTGTCGGTGGGCGGAGCGCTCTAAAAAGGTAGCTTAGGTAGATGGATAGGGGGTGGGCTCCTCCCAAAACTGTGGGTGCGCCTAAAACCACGGCCCTTGAATCCACTAGGTCTTTCACCAGGTCACCTATATCCGATACAGTGAGGTTATGGATGACAACTTCTATCTCCTCAGCCATTAACACCTCAGCCATCTGCTTCACCATCATATCAGTGCTCCCCCACATGCTCACATACGCTATTACCGCTTTTCGCCGGGTTTCACCCACAGCCCATCTCTTATAGGCATCTAAGATTATCTCAGGCTTCCTGTGGATTGGGCCGTGACTTGGGGCTATGATCTTAATATTTAAGCCAGAGATCTTCTCAAGAGCTCTTTGCGCCATGGATCTGAAGGGCATCATTATTTCACCCCAGTATCTCTGAGCATGAATAATATAGTCTTCAATTTCATCGCTGTAAAAGCCACCAGCTAGGTGGGCGCCGAAGAAGTCGCATGGGAAGAGTATGCCATCCTCTTTAAGATACGTGAACATTGTTTCAGGCCAGTGGAGCATAGGCGCTTCTATAAACTGAAGGCTTTTATCGCCAAGACTTATAACCTCGTTATCGACCACAATCTTAATCCTATCACTAGGAACATGATAATATATTTGGGCCATCTTCGCGCCCCTAGCAGTCGCCACCAGCTTAGATTTTGGAGCGATACTCATAATGTGCGGTATAGCGCCAGCATGGTCTGGCTCAGCATGATTCATTATCACATAGTCTATCTCTTCAGGGCTTATAATAAAACGTATATTACTCTCCAAATCTTTTTCGAAACCTGGATTCACGGTATCAATAAGAGCTTTACCTTTACTGCCAATTATTAAATAAGCATTATATGAGGTGCCTTTTGGAAGCGGGATCAATGCATCAAAAATTCTGCGGTTCCAGTCTCTCACACCAACCCAACAAACATTCTCACTTAACTTAAAGATATTTCTCTCAAGCATCACTTCCACCGCAAAAATATTATCTCAGTATAAATTTAAGATTTTGTAGACCGCTATTTTAGTGGCAAATAGGTTTCTTAAATTATGTCTACAGCCCTTTGTTAAGCCCTCATTCACCCTACATTCTTCAGCCAGAATCAAGTGTCCACACCCCTTTTACAAGATATATTTAAACGCCTCAGAGGTTAAGTAATGTTAAAGCAGCCAGAGGAATTAGATACCGAAAGAGGGAGAAGTATCGATGGGGAGAGCAGAAGTCTGTATACTGAAGGATCTGTGTAAGGGTTGTGGTCTTTGCATACATTACTGTCCTAGAAACGTCCTGGAATGGTCTGATGAAATCAACGTTATGGGGGTACACCCCCCGAAGGTCGTTAACAAGAAGGAATGCACGCTCTGCAACTTCTGCTCCCTTATCTGCCCAGATTTAGCGATCTTCATAAAGGAGAAGTTAGATGCGAGGTGATCTTGGTATGAAGGATGAAACTATCTCAGCTGGCATATATTTCATGAGCGGGAATATGGCTTGTGTGGAAGGCGCCATAGCCGCGGGCTGCCGCTTCTTCGCAGGATACCCTATATCACCTGCAACAGAAATAGCCGAGCATATGGCTGCTAGGTTGCCGAAGGTAGGCGGGGTCTTCATTCAAATGGAGGATGAAATAGCCGCGCTATCGGCTATTATAGGGGCATCTTACGCTGGCTTAAAGGCGATGACGGCGACATCAGGCCCAGGTTTCAGCCTAATGCAGGAGAGCATTGGCTTAGCAGCCATGACGGAGACACCATGCGTGATCGTCGACGTTATGCGCGGGGGACCTAGCACTGGTCAGCCGACTTTCCCAGGGCAGCAGGATGTTATGCAGGCTAAATGGGGCTCTCACGGAGACTATGAGATAATAGCATTGGCACCATCTTCTGTTCAAGAGATGTTTGATTTGACAATCGAGGCCTTCAATTTAGCCGAGACCTACCGCGTTCCAGCTCTGCTGATGGTGGATGGGATTACGGCCCGCATGTGGGAGAGAGTGGTCATACCACCAGCTGAGGAGATAAAAGTTAATAGCCGTAAGAAGCCAAGAGTCCCTCCAGACAAGTATATGCCATTCCTTCCTGATGAAGATATGGTTCCGCCGATGGCTTGCTTTGGTGAGGGTTACCGCTTCCATGTGACAGGCTTAACCCATGACGAGCTTGGGTATCCAAGGGCTGAAGATTCGGCTGTGCAAATGAGACTTGTTAAGAGACTTTGTGACAAGATAAGAAGGAATGCTGAGAAGATAGTTCGCGTGGATGAAGTGATGTTGGAGGACGCCGAAATTATCATTGTTGCATATGGGATAGTAGCGAGAGCAGCACTGAACGCCATAAAGAGGGCTAGAGAACTAGGCATAAAGGCTGGTCTTCTCCGTTTAATCACTTTATGGCCATTCCCAGAGAAAAATGTTGCAAAGGCCACTGAGGGATCAAAGGCTGTAATTGTGCCGGAAATGAATTATGGCCAAATTGTGCGGGAGGTTGAAAGGGCTGTAAAAACTGTGCCAGTGTATCACTTCCCAAAGCTCGGGGAGGAGCCTCATATGCCTAAAGAGATTTTAGAAGCTATAGTGAGGTGTGGTTCCCTATGAGTATTGCCGAGCACCCTCTCTCAAAATATTTGAGAACTGAATTGATGCCGCATATATGGTGCTCTGGATGCGGGAATGGCATAATTCTAAACGCTTTTATACGTGCTCTAGATGACCTGCAAATAGATTTAAACAAGATTGTTGTTGTTTCTGGGATAGGTTGCATAGGGCGGATTGCTGGATACCTAAAACTAGACTCGTTCCACACAACCCACGGCCGCCCCATAGCCGTTGCCACTGGCATTAAGCTTGCAAACCCTCAATTAGAAGTCGTTGTAATAAGCGGTGACGGCGACCTCTTCGCCATCGGTGGGAACCACTTTATTCATGCCGCTAGAAGAAACATTAGTATAAAAGTTATCTGCGCCAACAACTTTAATTATGGAATGACTGGTGGGCAGTCTGGGCCGACAACGCCGCCGAAAGCCGTAACAACCACGACGCCCTACGGCAATATAGAATATCCATTTAATCTAGTCCACCTCGCATCGGCTGCTGGTGCAACATATGTGGCCCGCTGGACGACGTTCCATGTAGGTAGGCTGATAGCATCGATAAAAAAGATGCTGCTGCGGAGGGGCTTCTCGTTTATAGAAGTCGTGTCGCAATGCCCGGAGATGTATGGACGCTATAATAAGATGCGATCAGCTCTTGAGATGATGGAGTGGTTTAAAAGGGCTTCTGTAGTAGCAGACTTTTCAGATCCAGCAAGGGCTGAGATAACAAGTGACAGAATTGTTGTCGGCGAGTTCGTAGATGCAGAGAAGCCAACATATGAAGAGTTGCTCTATGCGAATATAGCCCAAACTACCATAAAGAGGACGTGATAAAAATTGCGTGTAGAAATAAGGTTCGTGGGTCTTGGAGGCCAAGGAATAATAAAGGCAGGTCTCATAACCGCCACCGCAGCATGCATATACTGCAACAAAAATGCTGTGTTAACACAATCCTATGGACCAGAATCACGAGGGA
>JAGTQD010000060.1 GCA_018396405.1 Candidatus Bathyarchaeota archaeon | reverse complement strand
AGACCAAAGCCTTGACTCATAATTGAGGAATCTATTTTAAAACAAGGGCTATTAGAAGGTGAACTCAAATTCAAATGTCCATTTAAAATTTTAATATATTTATAGATGGAGGGCGTTTAGTAGATTTATCATCATCTTAGATATTACTGCAGCGCTTTTGTGCGTAATAAGAGGTCTGCCCTTCACGTTTCCGAGGTATTCTGAGAGGTCTAATGCTATCTCAGTCATGTTTGTTAAGTGCCTTGACAATGGCATGCCACCAGTTAGCATTTTGTCTAGAAAATGTGCGTAAGCTAGCGGTTTACGCTTCGAGTATACTGCTAGTAAAAAAGTGGTTATTGCAAGCCCAGCTGCCCATGGCACCCTTAAAGCTTCATGAAAACTTCCTTTTTCAGTCGAGTAGGGTATTCCAAGGTTGTCCAGTGTTAAAATTATGTGTTTATATAAATCTCGCGCTCTTCTTCCCCCTAACTTTATGTATAAAGGCGATTCCAAGCTTGGAAACTTGATGCCAAGCATAGATTTTTTCGGGTTTTTGGATCCATGATAGATCACGTAGTATTCTCCCTTACGTTTTTCCAATGTGTTTCACCCCAATACAAGCGCTGGCGCAATTATACTTAAGCTTGATTCCCCACTCCACCTATGGTATGGATAAATCCTCCCATCTTTTGATATAACATCATATCCATGATCTGTTAATAAAAGCACTGGGTGATCTATTGAATGAGCTTTGATGCTTGCTATAAGGCTGGAAATACGCTCATAAAACACCTTAACCATGTCTCGTAGACTTGTGAAACCAACCTTTTCAAACCTATGAATCAAGATATCCATTTCTCTGAATAGTGTGCATCCTGAGCAACTAAGTTTCCTAGTCAATCCATTAGCGATATCCTCTAAAGAAGGTTCCTTAGAATAGTCCACGTTCAAGTAGTTTTTGGCCAGAAACTCAAAAGTCTTCGTCTTCCCCCCAGGGTTTATCATGAAGAGCATATCGCTGAAAGAGAATTTACAGGCTCCTGTGAAAATAAATGCGTATTCAGGGAGGGAGAGGCAGTCGCAGAGTATTAGGAAAGGCTTCCTCCTCGAGACTCGCGTGAAGTTCTCTATTCTTCTAATGGAGTATAGTATTGTTTGCCCGGACATTGATTGAGCAGTGCCGGACATCCTATTGACGGCGCCTATAAAGCGATTGCAAGCTTCTACAGCTTTCTCAAGAAGTGGATTTGATAAAACTTCGCGGTAGACTTCTTCTTTATATGCTGAGTAGAAGCAAATTAGAGCACTTTGCACGTATATCTCCAGCGGCTCCAAACTTGTTGAAGTTCTAAGGGCGCTATAGAACTCCAGCATAAAATTCTTCATGTAGTTTAGGGTAGAAAGCCACTCTATGCTCATTATGATGCCCCACCACGCCTAAGCTCGACCATTTTCTCATTCACGCCCACCATCCTAAGCATGCCAATTATCTCCTCCCTTTTCATCTTTTCCTTCAAGAATACTGTGAGGTGTAAATCGCCAATATCATTTCTGTGAGCACTCAATACCTTACTTATGTTAAGGTCGTTTAAAACCTCTTTTATGCACTGGCGGATATCGATTAAACCCTTCTTCCTTAAATCTACCCTAAGACTTACGGCTGAAACCCTATCCGAGTACTGCGGATTAGTGACTAATGTAAGCCCTATCATAACGTTGTCTATTCCCCTCACTTCCACTACATCAAATAATTCTGGTGACGGTGGAGGCGGTGGAGGCATAATCGCAGGCTCAACCATGATTTTTAGGTCTTCAACCGAGATCTTAATTGCATGTATCTCGGGATCCTCTATAGCATAGGATCCACCTAAACTTTTAATCGCTGTTTCAACAATGCTTATCGACTTCGGCTTTAATGGTATTTCAGGCCACCCTCCACCCAAAGCAGCTTTTATTGCTCTCCCATCAATTTCAAGCCTTTTCCAGCTCAATAGATCGGTCTTATGTTTTGCGGCGTAGTTCTTCACGTAATCCAATAGGGCAGCTCTCAAGTCATCAACACCCTTTACTCCACACTTTGTACTAACGGCACTAGCAATCCAGGATGGAATCTCACCATATAGATTCCTCAGCTCTTTAATTGTTCCTAAACTTACTGAAAGCCTATCTTTCTTAATGGATTTACTGCTTGGATCATAGTATATAACCGTGTTAAATAAGCTTATAATCTTCGCCGTATAATTTTGAATTGCTGCAATAGTTATTCTAGAGGCGTAATTGTCTATTTTTTGGAGCATCGCATTCATAACCTCAATCATTATATCTTCAAAGGATTTTTCATCTTCATAGAGCTCTCTAAGCAGATCATATGTTGGAGCCCTTCTAGCTACATCCAGCCGCCTACGCCTAACCTCTTTAATGTCCTTCGGCTTAATGTAATCCGTTAGGTTTGCCGAAGCATTAACTTGCGCTATATATTCACACAGCTCTTTTTGATCCTCTAAGCGGAATTCTGGAACAACTATGGCAAAAAGGTTAAGGCGCGACAATATGTCGTTCCTAAATCTTTCAACGATAGACCTAGCTTCCTCACCTAGTTCTTGGGGTTTAGCCCCACGAAGCAACCTTTTAGCGATGCTCCACGGAGAAGCTACAATGATGGTGAAGGCATCCTGATCAAGGTAATCTATAAACCTCGGTTTCTCAGAGTCCCCGGAAATATAGCCCCAGTCAACTAAAATTACTTTTGGAGGCGCCCTTTTGTCCGAGAAACTTTGAAAGTAGCCGGAGAGCGAATACTGCCTAGTCATATGTTCTTCAAAGTAAGATGTTATAACGTTGTAATCTTCAGCCTCAAGACCAGCTCTCCTCCTCTCCTCCCTTATGAAGGAATCTAGAAGCTCCACAGGGCCTGGAACAAGTGACATAATATAGTAGTTAATGTCTTCGTAAATCGTTGAGTTCACATAGGGCATTTTCTCCAGGTATCCTATGGCATCACTAAAGCGCTTTAAGAAGGCGTCAGGAACTCCTCCAGCAATCATCCTCACTAAATCTTGAACTGTACTACCCCTAAACTCTATTTCCTCCCTAGAAAGAATCTTTGGTGATCTAAGCATATCTATAAGTTTAGTGATGTTCGTTGTCACAGACTTAGTGTAGATTGATGCGAGAATTAGGAGTAAGAGTCTCTTTAATTCTGCTTCATCAACCTTCTCAGCCACCATCCTACATGATTGATATACTCTCATCCACTCGTTCGCAACCTTAGCCTCCCCAAGTATGCTGGTAATATCCTCCGGAGATATATGCGCTGGAATTATAAGAAAGCACTCACTCCACCCACCATCCCTTATAAGCTTGGATATTGCTGATGCTGTGATCTTCAATAAATCTCTAATATGCTGGGATCTAGGAAGATCCGCGCCAAACGCTGGATAAAGGAACTTCCGTATAAGATGCTCTAAACTAGGCGAAAACGGGTAATACTTCTCAATTTTTAATGTAAAATCATTCAATGATTCTTCGTCAAGGAGATCAACTAGTGCACTTTTAAGAGCGCCTTTAACTCTTAAGGCTGCCTCTCTCCTGCCGGCTTTAAACTTAAAGAGCCTCTTAACAAGTATGCTTATTACATCCTCAACTTCAATCCGTCTAAGCGTGATTGGCTTAAGTCTACTCAACCTATCATTTAAGTCATTTACCGCCTCAACAAGATGTGATAAACCCCGTTTTTGAAGTATCACTGAAGCCTTAGACCACCTTTCAGCATCCTGCCTCGCCGATGAAATTATAATGACCAGCTTAGCCCTACCCCTCGATGCATCTACAACCTCTTTAAGGAATGATATTAAGCTTACCAGACTCTCAATAACCCTCTCACTTCCTCCTTCAGCGGCTCTATATAGACCCCCATAGAATTCATCAATCATTATCAATAGTGGTACATCGTTGAGATGTGAGATCAGCCTCCTCGCAGCTTCTATGGGTTTAAGACCCTTCAAACCCCTCAGAAATTCCGGATCAAGCCCTACAGGCGCCCTCTTAAGTTCCATCAGTTTAGCAGCACTTTCAAAGAAGGTCTCATAGGGATCTGAACCAAGCGGGTAGCTAATTAAGTCTAATGCTAAAACTAATGTTCGCTCAGCTACAGCTCTCTTATATCCACTCTCTTTCACCTCACTTAAGAGGGCACGTGAATTTATAAGCATATCCTCACTCCACTTATATGTTTGAGCATACAAGTGCCAGAGAAGCGTGAGAAAATGTGTTTTCCCAAAGCCCATTTCTTGGTCAAGCGAAACAGCCAGCGGAGCCTCGTGAAGGCGGTTTAAACCGTCATTAACAATTTTCAGCACATCAACCATAGGCTTAAGATATGTTATAAATAGAAAAGTGTCCGTGTCAAGAAACTCATTGCTTATCAAGATCTCTCGATTATAAAGCTCATGCTCTATTATCATGCCGAGGGATGGCGCCAACCTCCCAACATAATCTCCCGGGGTAAGCGTACTATAATCCTCTACGAGAGGTGAAGGTTCAATAACATCACTTAACTTTGGTGCACTCAAACCTTTTTCACTTTTTATATATGGCTTTTAAAACACTTAAAACTAACGGCTTAGAAATATCTGTGACACCCACACTTCTAAGCTCATGTTCCTTAGCCGTAAGCATAAGGAATAGAGCTACAGCCACTGCCATTTTACTCACAGGCACCTCTGCAACTACTTTTTCAGCAAGCTTCTCAGGAACCTCAGTCTTTGGGATCTCAGCTACAGCCCGCGTCAATAGGATTGCAGATCCAACAGCCGTCCTAACCAGGAGATCAGTCCTCCTACCTGCCAAATCCAACATCCTATCCCCATAAGCCAACCTATAATCTGAGGACCTCCCCCTACCACCTTCAACAAAACCGTAGAAGCGAAGCTTAGCCGTAGAAGTTCCTATAACCTTACACATTTTCTCCATGAAATCATATTCTACAGTGGGCTCCTCAGAATATCTCGTGGACATCCAAAGCAATAAGTATGCCTTTGATTCCCCATCAACACCCAAAATATCCATTACCAGCCCCTCCACTAAAGATTCATCGAAACCTGAGCCCCTGAAAACCTGCTTAACAACACTTTCAAGAACCCTCTGAGTGCCATAGTGCAAAGCCAACGGATACAAAACCTCCGTGAAAAACCTACGCATCTGCTTAAACCTCAAAACCTCATCATCCTCGAAGGACTTACCCCAAATAACCTCATCAAGCTTCCTCTCACCGACGAATCTAGTCGACTCAATCAGCGGATTCCTCACCCTCGTCGCACCAGCTATAGCGCCAGCCAGAGCCATTATATAAGCTTCCCGTTCACTAGCACCAGATTCCATAGCGCTCTGAAGAGCTTCCGTCGCACCAATTATTATTGTGTCTCTAACCTCGCTGTTTCTGGCCAGATTCTCAATCTCTTTTGAGCCTACCACAATTCTGCTCCCTCCTTTCTTGGCGATTAATGCTAGACTTGAAAAGAAAGCTGAACCCGCTAAAGCAACCCTCCTTTCAGCCATCTCAGTCCTAATAGTCCAAGCTCTCGTAACCATGAAGCCCGACGCGTAAAGAGCGCTTAAAATACCCTCCCAAGCCTCAGGGTCGCTATGAGTAAACCAAACTATTAAGATGCCATCATCCCTCAGAACCTTATAGCACTCTTTAAAGAACCTCCACATCTCCTGTACATACCAATCTCTCGTATGAGACTCAACAGGCGTCTTAACCAACGGCATCCTCCTCTCAATTATCTCCCCCTCCCTAGGCACAACCGAGAGCACCGGACTCCACCCAGGGACATGTAGCTCCACCCTTCCTCTACTTGAATCCCTATTGAATAAAAGACCCATATCAATGGCTGGCTTAAGGGGGATCCTCAGCAGCTGCCAAAAGAACTCGCTTATATCACTATAGTTGTGCTGAGCAAAGTAGGGCGGATCCACATTAATCACGTCAACGCACCCCTCACCTAAGAGGCTTGAGAGCTCCCTAGCATCAGCCATATAAACCTCAACGCAATCACCTAAGCCCTCAAGCCAAGAACATAACTCCCTAAGAACTGGTAGAATCCCACCACGAGTGGCAGTAGGCTTCTCAACATCAGGCTCAAAAACCCAACCAATACTTCTCTCTTCCAAAGGGACTTTAAGCTCGCAGTATTCAAGACCTAGGCTTATCTCTCTTCTTGTAGCATAGTGTCCTGTTAGATCTCTAATAACTGAGTGGCTTTCATGCCATGTAGATACAATTGTATTGTAATTGCTTATTTTATCTATGCCAAAACTGAGGTAAATGCAGATTGCGGCACCAATCTCTCCCTTGGTTTCAACTAAATTTTTTTCTTTTCCCTCAAGATACTTAAACAGTAACGTAAGAATTAGGAGCTGACGGTGATTAAATAACTCAAACCAATATTCAATACCTGAATTTCTTATCGGCGCAAATACTTCATTCTCCTTAGATATAGGATCTAACGGTAAATATTTTTTGAGCTCCGATGCATTTTTGGTCAAGTCTAAATATGCTTGCGCGAACTTTTTTCTATCTAATTCGCCTGCTGGAGCAAAGCCCCTTTCCGTCTGTTTGACGAGGAGTATATGGGTTTCATGTAGCATGTCGATATGTTTCTCTGCTTCCTTAATGTCTCCACTTAAGGCAGCGGCAAGTAGCTTCTTATGCCTTTTAACCCAGTCTTTAAGCGCAGTCTCTCTGTCAATACTTACGCCACAGTAGGGGCATCTGAGCCTTTCAAACTCAGGTTCCAAACCTACTATGTCAACGTTGAAGGTTTTCTTTTCCTTATCGAAGGTCAGCTTAATGTATGGTCCATCCTTACCAAGCTTAACGTCATGGATTATAGGTACAAGCCCCTTACATGACCAGCATCTGTAACCGCGCGCTATAATATAGTTCATAGCATCCTCAGGGTAATACTTCGACAGCTCATCCACAGCATACTTTATCAGGGCTTTGGCTTCAGCCCTAACCTCATCGTAGAGCTTCATCCCAAACTTAGCTGGATACTCAAGCGTCGCCTTCAAAATCAAGTAGGCAACCGGATTATACTCGGCGGCTATGGTGCGAAAACCCAATCTCAGAGACTCCAAGGGAATAGAGCCGCCGCCAGCCATAGGGTCAACGACCACGATTTCTCCAGGAGTTTTATTATACTCTTTTAGTATGTTAGATAACTCCTCTATCCTTGGGCTTGAATGCAGAAGAATTGGAAGTATATTCTGCATAGCCAGGATAGGGATATCCTCTAAGCCTGATATTCTCCTAAAAAGATCATGGCTAAAGTTTGCTGGCAATATTGAAGCCAAGGTTAATAGACGGGCAGGCGCCGTAGGTCTCCTCGCAGGCCATGGATGGAGATTCGCAAGCTGAGGAGTCCCTA
The DNA here is from genome assembly GCA_018396405.1 of Candidatus Bathyarchaeota archaeon. Classification (GTDB taxonomy): domain Archaea; phylum Thermoproteota; class Bathyarchaeia; order Bathyarchaeales; family DTEX01; genus DTEX01. The sequence continues at coordinate 1,260 of JAGTQD010000060.1, read as the reverse complement.
CATTAAAGACTCTAGGTTCTACCCCGTAAAAATCAATAAAGGAGCGGCGATATTTATTTCTGCTAATCCTAAAGGCCATTTCAACGGATGTGTGTAAATTAACTTCAGGCAGGGGCAACCATTTTTCCACAAGCCTATCCGTAGTCTGTCCGGCCACTACGCCCTCCCTCCATTAATATGCTTTCTGGCTATGCTGATACACTTTCTCACAGCTTGACTGATGCCTTCAGGTTCGCCAGCTTCAATCATACCCTTCAAGAACTCAATATATCCTTGAGGAAAACTTACACAAATCCTAATATTAAAATGTTTAGATCTACCCATAAGAAGCATCACACATTATTAAAGTTTTTGTGTGAATGTATTTAAATTTAATCAATTTTCATCAAAATGTACAGTTTTCATGTTTAAACGATTTAGGTCTAGAGGGGTAATGATATGAAGATATGGTGTGTATTAATGTGGGTTGGTAGTTACATTTACAAATTCTTCAGGGTAAACTATCAAATCTAAATTTATAACTATGTGGTTTTAAACAAAGATTATAGAAACCTTTTTAAAATTCTGGTAACAGCAACTAACACTTATGAAAGGCGTTTTCTATTTAGACCCGAACACAAAGCCAGCAAATAGACTAAAACCCAAAAAGCCTATTAAGATTATCCCATATAAACGTTCACTTCTAGAACTGTAAGGCCCCCACAAGTCAACATAAACCAAACAATCTGATTGAGGATAAGCAAAATAAACCAAGAAGGGATAAAAACTTATGATGCCAATGACATAGTATATGCCCCCCATCAACGGGCTTTAACAAGCCCACATGCCCCCATAACAACAAACAAAATCAAACGCCAATCGCAAAGAGATATCAATAAGTAACGAGAAATTGTTAGAAAACCAAATCAGAACAATCCGAAGATGAGTAACCAATGGATGCAATCCACCATCTAGCATCACGCAAACTATACACTGAGTAAGATTATTAATTGTATTATGAAGATCGTTAAAGCGAAAATGGCGATTGCAAGCTTCCTATTCATAGTTGTCTTAGACTGTTTAATTTCGCTTAATATCTTTTCCCGAAGCATTTCTGCAAACTCGATGGGAACATGCTGAGCTTGAACTTCCTTCAAAACACCAGACTCATCCAACTCATATGAAAATGGACCATAAACCTCAATGCCCCCCCTCGTCTTAACTTTAATTCCATGTAGAGCGAGGACTATCACCGTGTTAATGAAAGATATAACTAACGCT
>JAGTQD010000006.1 GCA_018396405.1 Candidatus Bathyarchaeota archaeon | reverse complement strand
GGTTATGACCTTTAATGTTGCTTTCTACAAAATATATTCTGAAACGAAAATCATATACCGCAAAATTAAATTTTCAGTCTCCTCTAATTAATAGTGTTGAGGGGCCGGTAGTTCAGCGGTATGAATGCCGCCTTCGCAGGCTGCTTTATGGCGCCGAGAACGGCGGAGGTCGCGGGTTCGAATCCCGCCCGGTCCACCAAATGGTTTTTAGTGGTTGGGTTTGGTGGGATCAGATTTTGGGTGAACTTTATTTTTCGCTTAGGAACTTGTCTAGTGGGATGTTTTTGTCTGTGCTGGTTTGTCTTTCTGGTTTTTTGGGTGGTTTTAGGCGTGGTTCCTCCTCTCCTTTTATGGCTTCTGGTGCAGCCTCCTCAGCCCTTTGAAGTCTTCTCTTCATCATTGTTTTAGCCAGCTCCCTCGGCAACCCGAGGATACTCGCCACCTCTACGTCAATCTTCTCGATGACCGTATCCCAAAGCTTCTCAATATTCTCCATAGTATCTGCGCCACCAAGCCTACGAGCCTCAGCCTCAAGCCCATCAAAAAGAGAAGCCAATAACTCAATATCCTCTTGTCTTGGAGCCTTAACGTTTAAAATGGGCATTTCCTCAGTATGCTTAACTTCAAGGCTTACAGGGCCGACAGCTCCAGTTGTCCGTCCAGTTGTCTCAATGTAAAGTTGCGCAAAGCTTGAGTTTAAAAAAGCCAGCAGTGCTTTTAATTCTAAATCATCTAACTCAGACTTAGGAATCAATGTCACAATCGCGTCATATGTGACAACATCGAACTTTTGCATTATAAACCTTGTTTTATAACGCGATTGTCTTATTGCCATTATTGGTGCTTTTTCTACTCCGCCGAGGTCATACCATCCATAGAAAAGGTCTTTCTTTTTCTCTCTTGCTTGACATGCTAAGGCTTGACTGCATATCTTTCCTCCGCCCCTTGTCCCCCTAATCATTGTTCGGCATTCTGTTTCTCCCCACCTAATATAGTCTAAGACGTTTTTGGGCAGCTTCTCCCGTGGCTCATGGCACATGAAAAAGTAGCATGGCGCGCCCTTATTTTTCAGATCTTCCCAATCTTCCTTTGTGAAGGTGAACCATTTAGCATACCGTGCACTTGTTAAAGCCGGATAGGCATAGTCTCTTAAGCCATACTGCTGAACCTTCTCCTCATCTAAATAAAAGAACTCTTTAGTCCCTAAATTTCTTGGCCCGCCTATCTTCCTACGCGATGCAAGATAAAGATACGTCGCATTACCATAGGAGGGCTCAAAAATTTCTGCCATTTTAATGGTTTTCCTCTTTAATTCGTCTAATATAGCGTTTGCATCGAAAATGAGGTTTATCCATTTCTGGTTTCTTGGTATTTCTCCCTGCTTTAAGACTCTGAGAGTATAGCGATCCCCATATTTCTCCGGCTTCTCGATGGCTTCTAGGATTTCATCAACCTTGAATGCCTCTTTTTCTGATATGTCTGCATACATGAAGACTGCTTGATTCTCCCCACGTTCCTTCTCATTGTCGCATTTCTCAAGGAGTATGATGCATGTGCCTATTAATGGCACTGGGAAGACTCTGGCCGAAATATCAATTAAAGCCTTAACCTTGAAGTGGTCTAAGAGGAAGCGCCCGAAATCAATGCCATAATCTGTTTGGAGCCAGCTGTCAGAAATAATCATTCCAAGCCTCCCGCCCTCCTTAAGCATAGAATGGGCGTGCATAATGAAGTGAATGTAGATGCCGGGCTCAATGCCCCTCTGAACCTGAGCAGTTAAATTATACTCTGACAATAATTTTCCAATGGAATCTTTAATGGCCTCCCTCGTCTTCTCAGGGATCTCAGTCCACCGCGTATAAGGTGGATTAGCAATAATGGCGTCAAACCTCGGAATATTTATCTCACGTTTAACTTCTCCCGCAGCAGTCTTAACAATATAGGGTGAAACAACTGTTTGCTCAGCCCTAACCCTAAAGAAATCGGTATGAATAGTATTCACTTCTGTTGATGGGGCCCTAATATAACGTGAAGCCAAATTTAAGGCCGTTAAATGAAGTGGAAACGGGTTTATGTCAAAAGCGTAAAGTTGTCTCAAAATCTCCTTATGCGCCTTCTCAGTAGACTCTCTATAACCCTTCAACTCCAACAGGCGCTTATACGCCTTAACCAAAAATGTTCCAGAGCCACAACCAGGATCTAAAACCTTATCATCCGGGCTTCTGACAGCCCACCTCGTGATCAGCTCCGCTATAGCTGGCGGAGTATAGAACTGTCCAAGGGCATGCCTCTCAGCGGCGGGGATAAGCTCCTCATATATGAAGCCTACAATATCTGAGCCCAAGTCCTCAAGCCTATGATGCTCCATATCCTCAATAAAGGCATTAATGTTCTCAAGAACAAACGGGTCGTCTGGAAGCTCAATCTCATCATAGATGCCCGTGTAAAATACAGGTTCAAAATCACCAGTAACCTCAACAGCCTTAGCGAAATACCGATTCAGAATATCCAAGTAAGACTTGGAGTCAGGAGCCATAATAGGCCTAAGCTTACGCCCACCCAGCTCCTTAAAATGCCTCTCCAAAACCTTATAGAAGATAATCTTATTCATGAAGACGTAAGCCATCTCCTTAGCCAGCTGAGAAGCATCGGGCTTATAGCCAACCTCCCCAGCAAACCCCTCATACCGAGCTCTAAACCCTTCATCCACCCTAATTTTCCTCCGAATCAAGGGCTCAATAGTCTCAGAAAGCCATGTCACAAAATCCCTAAGCAGAATAATAAAAGACCAATCAAGCGGTGTAACGGCAACAGGAACCTTCTTGTAAAGACGAGATACCGTGATGAGAATTTCCTCAGCAAACTCCTCATTAATGGTTATGCGCTCCCTTATCAGAATCCTATGCGTATCAAAAGAGAATTTCTCGCCAGCTTCAGGCCTTCTGAACAACGCAAAAACCCTTCCATTCGTCGTTGCAAAATAGGGTGCACCCGAATAAATCGCATACCAAAGAGCCTGATCAATAACAGCTCTGCTCGTCGGCATAATACTGCGGACAACCCTATAATAACCCCTCTCCTCATACTTACGCTTAGTCTCAATGATTAAGAGGGGTTTACCACCAGCTAGAATAACTGCTAAATCAGCCCTACGGCCATTAACGGGAAACTGGGTCTTAGGCTCATCAAACCTTACACCATCGACATTAAAGCCCCTCTTCTCTAAAACACTAAGAATATAGTGATAGAGCTTACTCTCAGCCTCAGCCTCCAACCACAAACCGGACACCTAAAGCTAACCCCATTGGACAATCTCCACCCCTAAATATTCATGTAGTTAACATAAAAAGGCTTTGCAACCCATCGGCTCAAACGAGACCCCAAGACAAAAAATTTCGTATGAGCCCCCCACCTAAACCCTTAAACAGAAAAAGCAGCCTTTTAATCCATGATAAAAATGTCTTTTATTCTCCACCCCTTTATAATGGAAGCGTAAGGTATATAGGGAGAAACTGCTCATTTTAGGGTTATAATGATGAAACCGAGATCCCTTTAATGAGGTGGATTAGTATGCCAAAACCCTTCTATGTTAAGTTTGAGGTTCCCTCCGAGCTGGCTAACGCGGTATATGAGGCTGTGCAGATGGCGAGTAGGACTGGGAAGGTTAAGAGGGGGACAAATGAGACCACAAAGGCTGTTGAGAGGGGGCTTGCCAAGCTAGTAGTGATAGCTGAGGACGTTGATCCACCGGAGGTTGTAGCCCACCTACCACTATTATGTGATGAACGGAAAATACCATTTGTATATGTTCCAAGCAAGGCTAAACTGGGCTCGGCCGCTGGAATAGAGGTTTCAGCAGCATCCGCCTGCATAATTGATCCGGGCGAGGCAGCAGACCTAGTTAAGGAGATTATAAGTAAAGTTCAGAAGATTAGGGGTGGCTAAATCCCTTGAGTAAGAGGGCGGCGCGGGAGATCAGGGAGGATGAGAAGGAGACCGAGGCTCCTCCAACGCCAGCCGAGGTAATCCAGATAATAGGGCGGACGGGTGTAACTGGGGAGATAGAGCAGGTTAGGGTTAGGATACTTGAGGGTCCAGATAAGGGTCGGATAATAACTAGGAATGTTAAGGGACCTGTTAGGCTCGGCGACATACTAATGCTCAGGGAGACGGAGAGGGAAGCCAGGAAGATAAAGTAATATGAAGGCAGCCCACTAACCATATAATGTTTCCAGGGTTGGAGAATAGATGCCGAAGCCAAGAAAATGTATCTTCTGTGGCAAGGATTTTAGTTCTGGGACGGGAATAATGTATGTCAGCAATGACGGATCAATATTCTGGTTCTGCTCAAGCAAGTGTAGGAAGAATCACCTGAAGCTCGGCCGAGACCCACGCAAGCTAAAGTGGACTATGTATTATGGAGCCGAGGAGAGGGCGAAGGCGAAGAGATAACCAATTATAATCGGGCAAACCCCTATCATATAATATGATGCGGCTAGGTACCCTCTATCCAGCGTGATCCCTTCTCCGTCACCTCTTTCTTCCATATTGGAACCTCTCTCTTCAGCCTCTCCACCAATTCTATCGTGGACTTAAAACCCTCCTCCCTATGCTTTGATGCAACCAAGGCGTATACTATATCTTCCCCAACACCCACCCAACCAACCCTATGCTCTATAATGACATCAATTATCCCATACTTTTCCCTCAAATCACATATTATTTTTTCAAGAGCCTTTACAGCAGCCTCCTCATAGGCCTCATACTCCAACCTTAAAACCCTGCTTCCATCCTCACCAATGCTCCTAGCTGAGCCGACAAAGATTGTTACAGCACCTATCTCGCTGGAAGATCTCTTAATCTCGCCTAGAAGATCATTTATGTTATCGAGCTTCTCCGCAACCTTAATCTTCATATCATCCACCCCCAACTGGCGGCAGAACGGCAACCTCATCTCCATCCATCAGCCTATAGCTGACTTCACGTACTCTTCCATTAACAAGTATTACATAGTTGTCTCTAAGAACAGGGTTTCCATTCCTATCCATGGAAACCTCACCCCTAACAGTTGTAAAAACAGTTTCTCTCCACTCCCTGGAGATATCGTTGTGCCTCTCTGGTATATGCTTGAGGAGGAGCTCGGCTAAGCTAGTAGCGTTCTCAACCTCATACTCCTCCTCCCTGAGGCCAGTGAGCTCACGTATCCTACCAAAATACCTAACCTTAACCTTAACCACCCAACCACCCCACAATCCACAAACAATAAATAATTCTTGACAAAAATTTTATTTTAACCGAGCCTTTTAAAGGCTTCCTCCCCAATATTTTCTGGCTTTTCTCTGCCTCTCAATGTTCTTTAGTCGGGCTTGGAGAATAGCTATCTTCGTCTTCGATAAACCCTTAGACCTCTTGATCCTAGCCCTAGCTTTTAAGGCTAAAGCCTTAAAGGACGATTTATCTCCCCGAGCCTCCACAGCATCCTCCCTTGTCTCCTGCGCTCCCTCCCTAACAAATTTTACAATCCTATCCTCAAGGTTAACTTCTTTCACAGCCCAGCCGACTGTTAGCCAAGCTTCTGAGGGCATACGCCCCCTAACATTACTCCACCACGCCCTCCGAGTGTATGCGGACTCAGGCAACCTATCCCCAATCACCTCCTCTATTTTCTGGAAGGATAATGTAACCTCGTTTAGGGTCCTTGCCCTCCTGGCGAGGAAATCGCTGAGTCTCATATACTTGCTCCCGCGGGCCTTTGGCATCACCCTTCTTACAGCGCACCTCAGACATATTATTGCGCCATCCTCAAATAGAATACAGTTCCCGCAATACATTAGCCCACAGCGGCTACATGTATAGAGCACACTTCTCAGATAAGTTTCATTACAGAGAGCGCAGATGTTTCCGACCTGAATAATCTTTCTCCGGGGCACACCTCACCCTCAAAAACAATTTTACATTATTATGTTCTGGAGGATGCTTTTGAGCTCTAAGGCAAACCCTGTCTTTAGTAGTTCCTCCACATTCCCAAGGCTCTCCTCTAGGCTTGTATCATAATGTATTCCCCCAAGATACCTTTCTCTCAGAGCCTCTACCTCCCGCCTAATATACTCTGTAGAGCCGCTCATCAACATATTCTCGACAACGCCTATAATCTGCGCCCCCAAGCCTTTAAGAAGCATTATCAGCTTCCTCACGGTCTCAAAAGACATCTTGGAGGGCGTTGTCACTATTAGGTAACCTGCCCTCTTAACATACTTTAACATATCTAGCATTAGGTCGCTTATTCCCGGCGGCATATCTATTATCAAGATATCGAGTCTACCCCAGCAGGTGTATGCTAAGATCTCTAGGAGAATATTTGTTAGCTCTGTGCCCCTTAAAGGCGATATTGTATTTCCAAGATAGAATACTAGGGACATATATTTTATGCCATGTATCTCGGGGGGCACAATCCCCTTATCCTCAATCGGCTGTAGTCCGCTGGCATTTAGAACCACATGAGTCGTTGGGCTTGTGAAATCCACGTCCAGCAGCCCCACCTTAAATCCTTCCTTGGCTAATAGTAGGGCTAGGGTTGAGGCTATAACACTCTTTCCAACACCACCCTTACCACTCACAACGGCTATCACCCTATCTATCGTGCTCAGCCTATCATCTATAATGCTTATCCTAGGGTCGAACATTTCACCTTTCTCCCCTTATGCCAGCTATCCAAACCCCCCTCCCACCCGAGATCTCGAAGTCCGGGCTTCCGCACACAGGGCACCTAATATAAGCGTGGGCAACCTCTGGAACAAAATGTATCGCCTCCTTCACCCAATCCTGCAGCACACTTTCCCTGAAAGGCCACTTATGCCCACACGCCTTACAGGTGAAGCTCGCCCTAACAACCCTTATAATAAACCTTGTTTTAGCGAGCTTATCGGGTCTCAGCTGCGTTATGGCGAACTTAAGCACCTCCCTATCAACCTGCTGAAGCTCCCCAACTAGAACTAGCACACTCTTAACTTCTTTAAAATTCTCCTTATCAGCAACCTCCGAGACAGCGGAGATAATCGCCTCTGCCAAAGCCCACTCATGCATAAGAAAACTTTAGAATAACGCGGAAATTAAATATTTATGCATCTCGCACGAGGACCCGGGGATGGTGGAGTTGACTCCCAGCGAAGAATATATAACCATGCTTTACGGCGCAGGCGGCTCAGTTATGCATGACTTTATTAAAAAATATATTCTAAAGTTCTTCGGAGACCTTGAGATACAGGGTTTAGGCATCCCATTAAAGGCTCTTGACGATGCAGCAGCTGTTGGAGACATAGTGTTTAAGAGCGACTCCCACGTGGTTAAGCCAATATTCTTTCCAGGCGGCGACATTGGGCGCCTAGCTGTCTCTGGGACGGTTAATGATATTTCCGTTATGGGCGCGCAGCCAACAGCGCTTGCATGCGGGCTCATCCTTGAAGAGGGGCTGCCATTAAGGGACCTGCAGCGTATATTAGCGAGCATCCGTGAGACTTGTCTCGAGGCAGGTGTGGCGATAGTCACTGGGGACACTAAGGTTGTCGAGAAGAGCGGGTTGGGGGGCTGCCTAGTAAATACTTCTGGGATAGGCGTTAGGACAGAGAGCCTTGAAAAGAACATTAGCGTCGTTAGGCGATATAGACCTGATTTCAGGGAGAGGTGGATACTGGATTCAAACCTTAGGCCTGGAGATAAAATAATCATATCCGGAACAATAGGCGATCATGGCATAGCAGTTCTATCAGCCCAGGAGGGCCTGGATTTCGGCGGGGATATTAAGTCAGATGTTAAGCCATTGAATAAAATAATACAGCGCATGTTAGGTGAGGTTGGAGGCGTGGTCTCAATGAAGGATCCTACGAGGGGCGGATTGGCAGACGCCCTAAACGAGTTCTCTGAGAAGTCTAACGTCGGCATAATCATTTATGAGGATAAGATACCGATAAAGGAGCCTGTTAGGGCTGCATGCGAGATGCTTGGGCTCGACCCACTCGAGATAGGTAATGAAGGCAAAGTTGTCATAGGCGTTGTGAAAGAGAAGGCTGAGGAGGCCCTCGAATTTCTTAGGAGCACTAATGAGGGAAGAGATGCGGAAATAATAGGTGTTGTGACAGACAAGCTTAGTGGCGTCGCCATGGAAACGATTATTGGCGGAAAAAGGATTATACCGAGACCCATAGGGGACCCGATCCCGAGAATATGCTAAAACCAACTAACACCGTGAAACGCGGCGTTTCAAAGCGTTCCTTATCTTAGACTTCTTGAAGATTATTTTTTGGTGATGCGGAGTGAGGTTGAGGGCTCTAAGCCTAACCGCAATAGTATTAGCGATCATCTTTGCTTCAGCCGCAGTTCAGGCTGCCGCTATAGGGCTACCTAATGCCGCCGTAGACGACCTAGAGAATAAGGCAAGGGCTTTAATAGATGTTGCTAGGAGAGCCGAGGAGAGGGTTATAAGCCTCGTGGAGATGGTTGAGGGGAACGAGACGATTATAGGGGCTATTAATGAAACTGGTCTCTACGAATCCTATCTCAGGGCTAAGAGCCTCATAGATAAGGGCTCAAGCCTACTAAAAAATGCTGAGGAAAGCTTTAGCTCTAAGAACTATGATTCAGCCATCCAAGCAGCCATCGAAGCTATGAGACTCTTTAGGAGCGCATATACTGAAATCCATAGAATTCTATGTAAGGCTGGCGTAACCCCCATTGAAGAGGCGCCTGAACTAAAGGCTCAGGGCCTCCTAGTCGCCGTTAACAGGTCGCTTGAGAGAATTAAGCGTATTAGGCTAATGCTGAATGCTACAGATGACATGCTTAGTGATGCGGAGAGACTGCTGAATGAGATAGAGCCGCTTTTGAGGCAGGGGAATGTTTCGGAGGCGGCGCATAAGCTCGCAGAAGCGAATAAGCTTATCTCAGAAGCCTTTGTTCAGCTGAGGCGTAGAGCAGAGAACATGACTCAGACTAGGGCTGAGAAGTTCGTCTTAAACTTTGGGAGGATCAGAAGCGAGATCGCTAAGAGAGTTAGGGAGGAGGGGCTAAACGCAACCGAGATCCTCGGGCAGCTCGGCCTCGAAAACCTTGATGAGATCTCTGAGAACCTATCTGACATTATAAAGAAGATGGAGCCGAAGAAAATCAAGGATGTGATCAAGAATATTACTGAGGATCTCAGAGACATATGCGACCTACTCAGGGAGGCTAGGAGAATAGTTTCTGAGAAGATGAAGAGAGCGAAGATTGGGGATATACTTGCAAATGCCTCCGCCTTCAAGGGAGAACTAGTTATAGTTACTGGGAACTGCTGTGGTCAGAGCGCCCCCAAGAGTCTTCCAGGACCATCAGGAAAGCCGCCTGAGGACAGCTGGTGGATACTCGCTGATGAGTCTGGCTGGATCTATATTGTCAGAGATGGGCGGATGGGCATTGCACGTAGGCCAATCATCCTAGAGGGGGCGAGAGTGACTGTTGTTGGCAGGGTTATAGTTGAGGGAGACACGATATATATAAGAGAGATGCTCTTAACTCCGCTAGGCCCAATTATAGTGCCGACACCACCCATAATGCCAGTAGCCCCAAGCGATGTATTAAAGGTTAGCGCCAATGTGGAGAAGAATGGAAAAGACTATAAGTTGAGCGTAACTATTGAGAACGTTGGCAACGAACCCATTGTATTCCCAAACACCGCCTATGGAATGATGATCGAGAAGAAGACCGCTAAAGTCTGGCTCCCAATCCCAAGATACACGCCCATATCGGCCCAGATTCTGGTAACGCTTAATCCAGGCGAGAGCAGAACCATCACGGTCACGCTCAAGCAACCATCTCCCGGGGCATACAGGGTTGTTGTAACAGGCTGGCTTGAGAAGAGCCGCACGCCAGTAACGGCTTCAGCCGAGTTCACAATACCATAGCCAAAAATATTTTTCTTATTTTTTGATCTTGCTCTCTAATACTCTTAAACTGTTTTTGAGAGTCAGAGATCAGCCAGCCTGTCATCCATTTTTGTCCGCGCTTTTAATCCTCATCATCCCCAATAAATTATTACTCTTTACCACAGTTATAAGATTTATAGCCAGTCCATCTAGCCCATTGGCTAGCTTTCATGCCACGCCTTCCTTATAGTCTTTGGTCTCAGGTCTGTTATATTTGCGAGGGCATCTAACAGTATCTTTGTCTTGGAGAGCTTGGGCTCAGGCAGCCTATTCCCATAATTATCGTATCCGACGTAGACCATGCATGGCTTTATATCATAAATCCAGTCTATGAATTCTTCATCAAAGTCTAATATTGGTTCTATTACAACCGCCTTCCACCTCCAACTCAGCTTAACCATAGCCTCATAGCGCTCCCTAGGCCTAGGAGCCCTACTCAACCCATAATCTCTATTAGTCTCAATCGTAGCCCCGAGAACAACATTATCGCTGAACTTATCGATAAACTCAAGGTATCTTGCGGGGTTCTTTGTCAGAAATAGGAAGCGAGACCTCGGCTTAGACCTAACAATCCTCAATACACTCTCAATCCACTCAGTCGGAATCCATGCCCCCCACATATCACCCATATCTGAAACAAAGATGAACTTTCCCTCTGGGAGCCTCTGCCTAAGCCTCTCGGGAACGAGTGTCGGGCTGAAGCCACGCGACTTATAGGGCTCTATGCCCCTAGAGGCTAATCTGGCCGCGTACCTCCTAGACCAGCAGTATGAGCAGTTATGTAGGCATCCCACAATGGGGTTCCAGGTATAATTTATCTCTCCCAGCAATAGGAATAAATCACTCCACGACAATCACTTATGAATTAGGTGGTAACTAAAATTTAATTATCTGGGCCGAAATATAATAGTAGTGGCTATCCTATGGCGATGAGGATGCCTCCTCTCAACCGACCATAGAATGAGGAGCTCACGCAGCGCCGAGCCAGATAAACTTTAAATAATGAAGAAGTTTTGTTTCTGGCTCTTCGGGTTCGTGGGCTCTTCATCCCATTCTTAAAGGTCAGCGCCGGGAGTAATAAACGCCTTCATCGCCAAAAATATCTATAACAAAGAGACTGATAAACATTTAACGTTTTTCGCCAGAAACCCGATAAAAAATAAATATCCTGAAATCTTCCTATATTTTTCATGGTGGGCGATGAGGAAGTGGTCCTCCACTGAAGGTATGAGGATTATCTAATCACCCGAGCCTACCACCCTTATTGATTCCTGGGTAAGTCTATCTTCAGGATAAGAAAAATGTGAAATAAGGATGCTTTGTAGCATTAAGCCAAAGCTATATAAAAGATATCTAGCACTCTATTTAGAGTGATATTATTTTCGGTATTTATTAGTCTTATATGCGCCAAAAAGCTTTTATACATTTTTGTTTATGAAGAATTAATGAGGAATATATGAAGAAGAAAGAGAAAGGCTACGTCTCGATAAGCCTCCCAAGAAACCTCATTAGAGAGAGATTGATAGGCTCGTCCTGCCGAGAATGAGCATAAAAGAGCTAAATGAGAAGCTGAACATAATAAGCCGCGTTGTCATACACCCAAAATACAGGAGCACAGGGCTTGGGCAGAAAATAGTTAAAGAGACACTCCAACTCTGCGGAACACCATACGTTGAAATGATTGCCGTGATGGCGAAATACAACCCCTTCGCGGAAAAGGCGGGAATGAGAAAAATAGCTGAAACGAAACCGCCAGGAGAAATAATCAAAATTATAGAGGAGCTGCGGAAACTCGGCTTTAACACGCTTCTTCTGGCCTATGAAAAATATGTGCTGGAAAAATTAGGCGTCCTAAACATGAGGGGGATGGAGTATATAAAGGAAGTGTTCTCAGCTTATAGGCACCCACGACTCGCAAAAGCCCTTGGTATACACAGTCCATATATAGAGAAGCAGATATATGTGGAGAGACTTAAGGAGGCTGATGCCAAGGGACTTGCAAAATTAATCAAGACCTGTGGAATACTCGCCCAAACAAAAGTATACCTGTTTTATCAACATCTTGGCGCACAATAAAAATGCCATGATATTTATTTATTACCTTTTCCTCAGCCCAAAAAATGGCAATTTTATTCTTTTATAACCCCCCTCCAGCAGAAGATCCTCCCAATCAACCTTAAACATTATAATGATGAAGATTATTAAGAGTATGCTCGCTATAACTGTTGTAAGAAGTTCTCCAGCTTCGTTCCCAGCCAGTTCTCCTATAAGCCTTATTGAGAATCTTCCGCCATAAGCCAGTATGAAGCACATAGCAATTTTTCCAAGTAAGCATGGCAGGAAAACCTTGGCGATTGATAAGCGCATGATGCCAAGCGGTATTAAGAGCAAGTCATCTGGTAGGGGCGTTAAAGCAAATATGAAGACTGCGATAGCCCCATACTTGTTAAAGATCTTTATTATGGGATCGATTCTCTTTCTTCTCTTCTCACTTATGAAGGCGCCTCCATAATACCCAATTAAATATCCAACGAACTCACCGAGGGCTGATCCAAGCCCCGCCGAGAGGGCCAGTAGGTTTGGATCAAGCAGCCCACCTAACGCAAATATTGTCAGAGTGTATGGAATTGGTAGAATTATGGGAAACGTTCCAAGAAAACTTAGGAAAAACGCTCCAAAATAACCATGTTTTATCGCCATCTCCCTCAGCCACGAAGTTATTTGAGCAGCATGGCTACTCTGTATAAAACAGCCCAATACTATTTTATTTAAGATATCGCTATTCTTCATGATTCTTCAAACCTTTAAGTGAACAATCTTTGATAACTTCTTTCAGAAGTTTTAAATGGCTGTCCTACATAAATAATTTTTGTAGGTTAAAGATGCGACAGAAAACTCTGGAAGAGTTCTGTAAGCAATCAGTCGAACGCGGTGGTTATGAGAATAAAATTAGTGAGAATGCTGCTTTGGAGCTTGAGGATGAGGATGAAGCCTATGTGACTGGGATTAGCGAAGCGGCAAATATTGCACCGGATAATCTCCCACCATCTTATCTTGTATCCGTTGGCTATGATGGTTCTAGGGGTGTTGCTTATGTAAAGTTATTTGAGCCGACTTCCCAGCGCATTTACTTATGGCACGATAATACTGGCCACAAACCATACCTCCTCACAAATATTCCAGTTGAGGAGTTGAAGAAAGTTGACAGGATAGCCCAATACCCCGGTCTTGACCATTTTGAGGTTGTCGAGAAATATGATGCACTATTTGATCGAGTAATAAGAGTAACGAAGGTCGTTGCAAAGGATCCTCTGGCGATAGGTGGGAAGCCAAAGGGCTCCCTAAGAGATGTTATTCCAGAAGTATTCTCAGCAACGTTTGGGAAAAACGAGGAAGTTAAAGTTTGGGAAGCATCCATCAAATATTATCAATGCTACATCTATGATAGAGGACTGCAACCTGGCATGCTGTATACGATTAAAGGGGGCGAGCTAACACCATATTTCCATGAAGAGACTGAAAGGAACGTTGATAAGATCGTTAAACATCTCTCTGAGGATACACCTAGTGATCTCCTGCCCTACTTGGAAACATGGGTTAGACTGCTAGAGTATCCGGCTCCAAAGATGCGGCGTGCAGCCCTTGACATAGAGGTTTACTCGCCAGTTGCAACACGTGTTCCGGATCCCGAGGAGGCCTCTCAACCAGTTATATGTGCTTCGTTAGTCGACTCTGATGGGAGGAAGCGTGTCCTATTACTTAAGCGTGAGGGTGTTGAAGAAGGTGACCTAAACCTACCCCCAGATGTAACAATTGAATTCTATGACTCTGAAAAAGATCTGATTAAATCAATCTTTAATGCGTTAGACGAGTATCCATTTGTTATAACCTTCAATGGAGATGACTTTGACTTAAATTATCTGTATCACAGGGCTAAGAACTTAGGTTTTTCAAAGAGTGATATTCCGATAGAGAAGGGGCAAAAAATTTGCTTGTTAAGGTATAGTGTGCATATAGATCTCTACAGGTTCTTCCTGAATAAGTCGATCCAGATATATGCTTTTGGGCAGAAATACCGTAACGTAACTTTAGATGAGGTTGCAAGGGCGCTCCTTGGAAAATCAAAAATTACTCTTACAAAACCATTCTCGGAACTCTCTTATGGCGATCTGGCCCGCTACTGCCTAAATGACGCCAAGATAACCATGGAACTAACATCCTATAATAATGACCTCGTAATGAAGCTCCTACTTATTTTAGCAAGGATAAGCAGGATGCCAATGGAGGATGTGAGTAGACAAGGCGTCTCCAAGTGGATCCGCAGCTTCATGTACTATGAGCATCGAAGGAGGAATATGCTAATCCCGAATAGCGAGGATATTATTGCGGCGAGGGGAACAACTGTAACAAAGGCTATAATTAAGGGCAAAAAGTATATGGGTGCAATTGTTGTTAAGCCAGTGCCGGGCGTGCATTTTAATATAGCCGTAATGGACTTTCAGAGCCTATATCCATCAATAATCAAGGTTTATAACTTAGGTTATCAAACAGTTCGATGCGTCCATGAGGAATGCAAAGATAACCTTGTTCCAGAAACGACCCACTGGGTTTGCAAGAAGCACAGAGCCCTTGAGAGCGCATTAATAGGTTCCCTTAGAGATTTAAGGGTTAAGTGGTATAAGCCTAAATCTAAGGATAAGTCTCTTCAGGCGGATCAGAGGGAATGGTATAACGTGATACAGAGCGCGCTTAAAGTTATATTAAATGCTTCCTATGGAGTATTCGGTGCGGAGATTTTTGATCTCTATTGCCCCCCAGCCGCTGAGGCTACCGCGGCTATAGGAAGAAACATTATAACGCTTACAATAAGAAAGGCGCGTGAGCTAGGCATTGACGTGATTTATGGTGATACAGATAGCCTATTTCTAAAAAACCCATCTCCGGAAAAGATTAAAGAGTTATCGGAGTGGGCTGAAAAGGTTTTGGGCATGGAACTCGACATAGACAAATATTACCGCTATGCCGTCTTCAGCTATAGAAAAAAGAATTATCTCGGCGTTTTAGATGATGGGAGCGTGGACGTTAAAGGTCTTACTGGTAAAAAGAGACATATGCCACTCTTTATAAAGAGATACTTCGATATAATTGAAGATATACTGAGCCGTGTTAAGACGCCCGGAGAATTTGAGATAGCAAAGAAGGATATTGAGGGCATCATACGCGAATGTTATACGAAGCTAAAGAATAGGGAATGGGGCGACATAAACGATCTTGCCTTCGAGGTTGTTCTTGGTAAGCCACCGGAAGCCTACACTAAAACGACACCACAACATGTTAAAGCCGCACTCATGTTACAGGTAAGGGGCATCGAGCTAAAGGCTGGCGACACAATAAGGTTTGTAAAGACTATTAGGGAACCATTTGTCAAACCAGTTCAGCTAGCATCCTCTAAAGAAATAGATGTTGATAAATACATAAGTTATCTTAGATCGACATTTGATCAAATACTAGATGCATTAAATTTAGAGTTCGACGAAATTGTTGGGCTAACAAGACTCGAACGCTTTATGTGAGAAAAGGGGAAGCAAAAGTTAATATTTCAATAAACTTCTATACCCATTTTCTTAAATAATATTTTGGCTGTCTGCGTCATAGGCAAGTTTTTTATCTCCTCAGGGGTGAACCAGCGGGCCTCAAGAACCTCTGGTGAGGGCTTGATCTCCAATTTTTCTGATACTGGTTTAGCCTCAAAATCTATAAGTATATAATGAAATTTTACTCGTCCATCTCCATCAAAGATAATATTCTCCACTACGTCGATGAGCCGCCCAACCTCGACCTTTATCCCCGTTTCCTCCTCAACCTCACGCTTAACAGCATCCACGATTCTTTCGCCAACTTCAACAAGCCCGCCAGGGATCGACCATAAACCTTTCCCAGGCTCATTTGCCCTACGTATTAGCAGGATTTTTCCGTCCGCACATACAACTGCACCGACGCCGACTAGCGGTGTTTCTGGGTAGACTCTTTTTGGCCGTCTCATTTCATCACGGCGCATCATAACCTACTTCCATAACCCATCATCATTTAAAAAGATGTGATACTAAGCTGAAAAAATTATTATGGAACTTCAAAAAGCTTTTGCCCAACGTAATTACCTTAAGAATTTTTAGGGATACATAGGACTATTAACAAATGTTATAATTCTTTTTATCCCCCTAAAAGTTTAAAGAGAATTTCGTGGAAGGTGTCGGCTTGTCTGAGCCTATAGGGAGAAAAACTGTGAAAAAGACTCTGGAAAGCCTTAGGGCTTACGTAAACCTTAAATCGAATCTATTTAAGGCTGAGGAAAAATGCTTTCTTAAAATGTTGGAGGACGTCAAAAAAGATTTTGACAGGACAGATAAAAGTAAAGAGGACTTGGACTTCATAAGCGTTGTTTTAGACTATAGTAATAGTGCAAGCGATCTAATTAGGGCTCTTCAATTATATATTGAAGCTCTCGAAACATACGTATCTGAGCTTGATGAAACATTTGATAGCCTTCTTGAGGATGCTAGAAAAATGTCTGAGCAATCTCTGCGGGATATACCACGTGATAAAATGCCATTTTATGGATAGATTTAGCCTTTTTTAGGAAAGAAACAGTTAAGGATAAATGAGCATTAACCCGAAACAATATATAGGAGCGTTGTATCGTAAACAGATGTTGAGCTAAAAATAGGGAGATAACTCCGATGTCTAAGGTTAAACTCCCGATGATACTTATAAATTTTAAGGCTTATGCAGAGGCTATTGGGGAGAGGGCCGTTAAATTATCTGAGTTAGCCGAGAAGGTTAGTTCTGAAACAAATGTTTGTGTTTGTGTCGCCCCGCAGTTTGTTGATATACCCGTGATAGCGAGGAGATTTAATGTGCCAGTTTTTGCGCAGCACATAGATCCAATAACACATGGAAGCTATACTGGTTACGTGCTGCCCGAGGCTGTTAAGCAGGCTGGTGCTGTCGGCTCACTTATTAATCATTCCGAAAGAAAACTTGCTCTAAGCGATATAAGCGCTGCAGTTGCGAGGGCCCGTGAGGTAGGATTAATATCAGTCGTATGCTCTGAAAGTGTGGCAGCAAGCACTATACTAGCAACCCTTAAGCCAGACATGATTGCTATTGAGCCGCCGGAGCTCATAGGCACTGGCGTAGCGGTCTCAAAAGCTAAGCCTGAGATTATCACAAGCGCTATTAAGGCTGTTAAGAGGGTTAATCCAGAAGTCTCCGTCTTATGTGGGGCTGGAATAACCAGCGGCAGCGATGTCGAAGCGGCTATAAGGCTTGGGGTTGAGGGGGTTTTAATCTCAAGTAGCTTAGTAAAGGCCAAAGATCCCTATAAAGTTATGCTTGAGCTCGCCGAGGCGATACTCTCGAGCAAGGGCTAAAGATCTAGTTATGCCGCGTCCCATTAGAGGAGTTACATCTAGTATTGGAGGCATCAGTATTGAAGGTTAGTCCTGAGTGTGCTCTCTGTCTCTTCCAGAGGGGTTATTTAGAGATACTTGAGGCAACAGATAACTTAGAGCTGAGGTTCAGGGCGACAATTCACCTTCTCAGGATGCTTGCCGAAAATTTCCATCCAAACGCTGTGCCAGCAGTCCTCGGAACCCTGCGCGAGAGGATAATTAAAGATGTGACTGGTAATAGTGACCCCATGGCAAAAAGAAAAGTATTGAGTAATATTGAGACTATGAAGATCCTTCCGCTCGCTGAACAGCTTATCTCTAGGGAATCTGGCTATATGAGATTTAGGAGGGCTTGTCTATACGCTGTTGTTGGCAACGTTATAGAATTCGACATCCCTGACCACACCTTTGACTTTAACGAGTTATATGGGCTGCTCATTAATGCTGAAATGGACTTAGCAATAGATGATATTTATGTGGCTTTCAGTCTCCTTAAAAGAGATAAACTAATAGTTTATTTGGCTGATAATTCTGGTGAAATAGCCTTTGATAAACTGTTTATTAGGGAGCTAAAGGATCTTGGATGCAAAGTTATAGTCGCGGTTAAAGAGAAGCCGGTCTGTAACGATGCTACTTTTGAGGATGCCTTATTCGTTGGGATAGATAAGGTGGCGGATGAAGTGATCACTACTGGGAGCGATACAATGGGGCTCATACTATCAGAGTGCAGTAGAGATTTCCTTAAAATTTATGAGACAGCTGACTTTGTTATTGCTAAGGGTATGGCTAACGCTGAGACAATAACGGAGATGAAGATAAAGGTGCCTCATCTCCTTCTTCTGAGAGCCAAATGCGAGAATGTCGCCAGATACTTTGGGGTCGAGAGAAATAAAAATGTGGCCAAACTATTATATCCTTGAGTGCTGAAGAATGTTAACCAAACTTAAGCTAAAATTACAGGAATTATTAGCCAGCTGGTCCCAAATAATCTATAGAACCGGCCTCAAACCAAATATAATAAGCCTCATAGGATTAATTATGGGGTTCTCTTCTGGGATAATCTATTGGGCGGCTGGCGTGCTATCTACAGACTTAAATATATATAGAGTTTACTTGATCCTAGCACTCCTTTTCCTCCTTCTTTCAGGCATTTGTGACGCTTTGGATGGTGTCATGGCCAGAACCTGTGGCGGGGTAACAGCTTTTGGAGGCTTCCTCGACTCTATAGTCGATAGATATGTGGATTCCGCGGTCTTGCTCGGCCTGATCCTCGGCAGGCTATGTGATCTACTCTGGGGGGCATTAGCATTAATAGGTTCATTACTAACGAGCTATGCCAGGGCTAGAGCAGAGTCCTCCGGCGTATTAATGGAGTCCGTCGGTTTGGTTGAGAGGGCTGAGAGAATTATAATCATATTAATCTCATCTTTAATAGAAGTTATTTGCCCATCCTTATCCGCATTGCGCATCGGCATACTTGTTTTAGCCATAGCATCAAATTTTACAGTCCTCCAAAGAATCATCTATTTTTACAGGAGAGCATCATCCTAGGTAAAGAGAAAAGATATAGTGAACAGACGGTATATCCATTTATCTTAATGGAGTTTTAATCTTTCTTTCTTCTCTAGCCCTAATTTTAACTAAGCCTCTAAAAATAGCACAAGAGATACAGTAATAGAATGTCTCAATTCTACTTGATATATAAGCGCCCTTCTGCCTAAGCTCCTTTGCCAGGGCCGGATCTACAACTGAGATTCGACGTGTAACTTTCTTTGCTTTATCACGCGGAACAAGCTCTCCACAACCACTACACTGAACAAGATCGCCTCTACCTTTCTGACCCTTTGAGCGACCCCTATTCTTACGCTTATGTGGCATAGATTAACTCCCTTCCTCTCCATCATATACCAAGTTATCTAGAGGATAAAAGATGCAAATATACACTTATATCTTACGCTTTTCCTTAATCCCAAATTCTTCAGGAAATATTGCATTTTCCTATGCTTTAATGAAAATTTAAATATTCTTGGAAAATCCTACACTTATTTTTGTGCAGGATGCAATTTATGGGGAAGGGGCTGCTTGCAGCTTTGTTAATATAGTGTTATTCCCTGCTGGTCTAGGTTATGCTATGGTATCAGTTTCATGGGTGCTCCAAGAGAAGCTCCCACTGGACTAGCTGAGGAGGTTAAGATAGGTCACTCTCCTCACAATTCGAATAAGCTTCAATGCAGTTATGTATCATCGGTTTCCTCTTCAGGGAAGAGCTCGGAGTCCCTGCCCATGACCCATATGAGTGGTTTAGCATCCTATAGTTCACCAACTATTTCATCTGGAGTATTACGTTTAATAGGAGTGATAGTTACTGCGGGAATAGTCTCGTTAATCAAGATCTTCTATCTTGTCTCGGTAAATGATAGACTAAAACTTTTAATTCTTTTTCATTTATTCTTATTTTATGCAGGGAACACTTGTAAATGCTATTGCAGTTATTATTGGTAGTTTAATAGGATTGGCTTTACGTCGCAGTTTTCCCGAAAGAATTAAAAAGATTGTTTTTCAGGGGATAGGTCTCGTGACCCTCTTCATTGGTTTTCAGATGACTATGAAGACTGGCAATCTAATTATACTATTTTTCAGCGTGATCATCGGCGCTGTTATAGGAGAGTTTCTTAATATTGAGGGACATATTGAGAGCTTCGGAAACCTTATTAAATCAAAATTCAGTTCTAAGGAGGATAAGTTTGTTGAGGGCTTCATAACGGCTTTCCTAATTTTCTGCATGGGCTCCATGACGATCATTGGCTCAATTGAGGATGGATTAAATGGGAATCCAAGCATTTTATATGCTAAATCGGTCCTCGATGGCTTTGCATCAATATCGCTTTCCTCAGCGCTGGGCGTGGGCGTCCTCTTCTCCGCTATACCACTCTTGCTGTATCAGGGCGGGATAACAATACTCGCTTCTCTATTAAAAGATTTCTTCAGAGGGGTTGTAATAAATGAGGTTAGCGCGGCTGGTGGCATAATATTAATCGGGCTGGGAATAAATATATTGGAAATAAGGAAGATGAGAGTGACAAATCTTCTCCCATCACTAATTGTGTCAGCGGTATTAGCCTACTTTACGGTTTAAACCGAGTTTGGGGAGATAAAAATGTTCGACTTGGTTACTGTGGGCCACTTTTCAATAGACTTTATTCTTCTTCCAGGCGAGGCAAAGCCTAAGATGAGGCTTGGCGGGCCTCCAACATATACATCTCTCTCCGCTAAAAAGATTGGTGCAGAAGTGTCGGTCGTATCTAATGTTGGCGGAGATTTCCCAGAAAAATATTTAAGATGGCTTAGGAGGCAAGGTATAGACTTAAGTCGGCTCAGAATAGATGAGACTTCGAAGACAACAAGTTTTCTAATAATATACTATGCGGATAGCAGTAGAGACATATTCCTTAAGAATAGAGCGCCGCCAATATGCGTCGAAGACATAGAGGGCTTAAAAGCCAAGGCTCTCCATATATCACCAATAGCTAACGAAGTATCCACAACTTTAATAGAGGAAGTAGCTAACTTAGTCCCCACAATCTCACTTGACCCCCAGGGCCTACTAAGACGATTTGATAATAATGGCAAAGTCTTATTACAGATAATAGGCGATCTATCTTTTCTTAAGCATGTTGAGATCCTGAAGGCTTCGGTGGAGGAATTAAAGACTCTGACTGGATTAGACAACATCTTTAAATCTCTCAGAAAAGCCATAGACTTCGGCGTTAAAGTGGCGATAGCCACTATTGGTGGAGGTGGAGCATACATATCTCTTGGTGATAGAGTTTTTTATGTTCCAGCAGCTCAACCGAAGAAGATCGTGGATCCTACCGGTGCAGGCGACTCGTTTATAGGCGGCTTCCTAGCCGAATATGTTAGAGGGGCGGATATATTATGGTGCGCATCCGTTGGCTCATCAGCAGCCTCCTTCGCGGTTGAGGAAGTTGGGCCAAAAGGCTTTAAGGGGAGAAAGAGAATTTATGAGAGGGCTGAGCGCGTTTACAAAATGGTTACTGAAGTCACTACTTAAATATACCTATGAAGTGGGCTGGAGTAGGGGTTAAGTTTATGGGTAAGGTTTCAAAGGGCACTAAATGTAGTGTGGAAGGATGCGATAAAGAGGCTATTAAATCCCTGAGCGCTGAGAAGGCTAGAGCTACTGGTCTAAAAATTAATGAGGGTAGAAGAGCATATTTATGCAAAGATCATTACAAGGAATATAAGAGGGCGTCTAAGAAGGATAAAATTATTGAGAAATGGCGTAAGATTGTCCCCTAGCTTCACCTCAAAAAATTATTATCTTTGAATGCATAATCACCTAAGTAGTTACTCAACGGTCGTGAATGATCCTTGAAGATACTACAGCTTCACTCAAACTTTATTGAGTATCGCCCGGTTGAGAAGGAGATAGCGATAGCCGAGGAAGCTGAGCCTAAAGTATACCGGCTGGAGGAGGTAGTAGTCCTCTTCACATGCATTGAGAAGGGAGATACCCCTGAAAACGCTTATAGGGCTATAAACGAGATTAAAGAATTTCTGGATAAGGTGAAAGCGAATCGCATATTAATTTATCCATACGCCCACTTAAGCGCGGATCTGGCAAGCCCCTCAGAAGCCATTAAGATCCTGAGGGAGATGGAGTCCTATGCGCGGGAGTTAGGCATAGAGGTTTATAGGGCGCCCTTTGGATGGTGCAAGGAATTCTCAATTTCGGTGAAGGGGCACCCCCTAGCAGAGCAGTTTAAGTCGATATTGGCTGAGGGAAAAACTGCTAAGGAGGAGATAGTCTCTAGAGCCCTAGAGGCTGAGGAGAAGCTTAAATCTTACTGGTTTATACTTAAGCCGGATGGCGAGATGATTCCCGTTGAAGAGTTCGACTTCGTTGGATATGAAAATTTAAAGAAGCTTGCCAGCTATGAGATGGCGAAGTCCAGGGTTGTTCACCAGCAACCTCCACATACATTATTAATGAGGAAGCTTGAGATAGCCGATTATGAGGAGGCAAGCGATCCAGGTAATTTTAGGTGGTATCCGAAGGGGGAGCTTATAAAGTCGCTTATAGAGGAGTATGTGACGGAGAAAGTTATAGCTTATGGCGCACTTAAAGTTGAGACTCCAATCATGTATGATATTAATCACCCAGCCCTCGCAAGCTACCTCCATAGGTTTCCAGCCCGCCAATACATAGTTAAGTCTGAGGATAAGGATCTATTCCTCCGCTTTAGCGCATGCTTCGGCCAATTCCTCATGCTCAGCGACGCACAGATCTCATACAAGCACCTGCCACTAAGAATCTATGAGATGACGCACTACAGCTTTAGGAGGGAGAAGAGCGGTGAGCTCGCTGGGCTAAGGAGGTTAAGAGCCTTCACGATGCCGGATTGCCATGCCTTATGCGCTGATATGGAGCAGGTTAAGGAGGAGGTTATAAAGAGACTTAAGCTGAGCATGGAGGTTCTTGAAGGGATTGGGTTGACACGCGATGATTATGAGATGGCTATAAGGTTCACAAAAAACTTCTACGAATCAAACAGAGACTTTATAGTATCGCTTGTAAAAATATTTGGTAAGCCAGCCCTTGTCGAGATGTGGGAGGAGCGCTTCTTCTACTTTGTTCTAAAGTGGGAGTTCAACTTTATTGATAATTTGGATAAGGCGTCAGCCCTATCAACAGACCAAATAGATGTAGAGAACGCTGAGAGATATGGGATATATTATGTGGACGAAAAGGGTGAGAGGAAGACTCCGCTAATCCTACACTGCTCGCCAAGCGGCGCCATTGAGAGAGACATATATGCTCTTCTCGAAAAAGCCTATAGAGTTTATAAGAGTGGAAGTGTGCCGATGCTACCCCTCTGGCTCTCGCCGACACAAGTCAGAATTATACCAATAAACGAAGATTTCTATAGTGAGTGCGAGAAGATAACTGAGGAGATAGCGAGGCACAATATTAGGGTTGACTGGGACGATAGACCGTTAACTATGCAGAGGAAGATTAGGGAGGCTGAGATGGAGTGGATACCCTATATAGTTGTTATAGGCAAGGAGGAAGTTTCTACTGGTCTACTGGCCGTTAGGGATAGGCGTTTAGTGGGGGAACAAAAGATAAGGAAGATGCGCCTAGAAGATCTCATAGATGAAATAAAGAAGGAGACTTCTGGAAAACCATTTAAGCCATTAACCATGCCAGCAGCCCTATCAAAGAGGCCGCGCTTCCATAGATGAAAGAATTAATTTTAAGATACATGCATAAAATTCTTTATGCTTTAAATTATGTCATTAGGTTAGGGGATGACACGAATGTTGGATCATGATCTCTTAGTATACATTGATGGTAAATATTATCCAAAGAATGAGGCAAAAATATCTGTTTTTGATCATGGTTTTCTATACGGAGACGGTGTCTTCGAAGGTATACGCGCATATAATGGTGTTGTCTTTAAGCTTAAGGAGCATATAGACAGGCTATATGAGTCGGCCCACGCGATAATGCTCAATATACCCATGACGAAAGAAGAGATGATAAACGCAGTTTTAGAAACATTAAGAAGGAATAATCTACGTGACGCCTACATTAGACTGGTCGTCACTAGAGGCGTTGGCGATCTTGGACTAGATCCAAGAAAATGCTCTAAACCATCAGTCATAATAATAACTGTGCCTATGCTAAGACTCTACGACGAAAAGAAGCGTAAAGAAGGCATAAGCACAATAATATCTTGGGTTAGAAGGGATCCAGTTGATGCGACATCCCACGAAATAAAATCCCTAAACTACCTAAACAGTATATTGGCTAAGATCGAAGCTAATAATGCTGGGGCTGACGAGGCGATAATTTTAGATAAGAATGGATTTGTTTGTGAAGCTACTGGTGAGAACATATTTATAGTTAAGGACGGAAAAATTTATACTCCGCCAAGATCTAGTGGAGCCTTACCTGGAATAACTGCAAGCGTTGTTAAGAAGATAGCTGCTAAACTTGGGTATGAGGTTATCGAGAAAAATATTACTATTACAGAACTATTTTGTGCAGATGAAGCATTCTTAACCGGAACTGGCGCTGAGATCATGCCGATTAGTGAGATCAATAAGCGGAAGATAGGTACTGGAGGAATGGGTGAAATAACCAGGAGAATATGGGAGGAGTTTACGAAGATTGTTCAAGATCCAAGGGAGGGAGTACCAATATATCAGCAATCTTCATAGGCCTAGCTATTGCTAAACAACTATAACCTCTTTTATTTGTGGCACTTTATACCTCAGATATCTTTCAACGTTGTATCGTATGGTAATCATCGAAAATGGACAACCAGCGCATGCTCCCTTAAGCCTTATCTTAACCACGCCGTCCTCCGTGACGTCAACTAGCTCTATATCCCCGCCATCGGCCCTCAGTACTGGTCTTATCTCCTCTATCGCCCTTTCAATCTCATCCTTCATTTCTCATCACTTATATAACCATGTTATTCCATTCATATTTAAGCCTTCCTTAAACTAAGGCTTATATTAGTGCTGGGCTATCTGCTGATACGGTGGGCAATGTGGTGAGAATACCCTTCTGGAAAATGCATGGATTGGGAAACGATTATATTCTAATTGATAATAGAGATGAGAAAATAGATGATAGAATATTGAGTTCTCTGGCCCAGAAACTTTGTAGGAGGAGGTTCTCTATCGGCGCTGACGGTCTTCTCCTCCTCTATAACTCTAGTGTTGCCGACGTTAAGATGAGGATTTTTAATGCCGATGGGAGTGAGGCTGAGATGTGCGGCAACGGTATAAGATGCCTAGCGAAATACTGTTATGAAAGCGGCATTATAGGTAAAAGCGAATTAAGCGTGGAGACTTTAGCGGGCATTAAGAGCGTTAGCCTCTATATTGCTGGCGGAAGAGTATCATCTGTAACTGTTGATATGGGCTCCCCGATTTTTGATAGGGAGAAGATACCAGTTTTGGGCGAGGACAAATTCATAAATGAGGATCTTAATGTCGATGGAGAGAAGTTTAAAGCGACATGCCTATCTGTCGGTAACCCTCACTGCATAATCTTCGTTGAGAATGTTGAAAGTTTCCGAGTTGAATTTTATGGCCCAAAGATAGAGAGACACAGCCTTTTTCCAAAGAGAACGAATGTGGAGTTTGTCCAGATTGTGAGACCTGACCTAATTAAGGTTAGGGTTTGGGAGAGAGGTGTCGGAGAAACTCTTGCATGTGGCACAGGGGCCTGCGCAAGCGTCGTGGCTGGGAGAATTCTCGGCCTATTAAACAGCGAATGCGTTGTCCACCTTCCGGGCGGAGAGCTAAAAATAAAATATGATGAGGCTAACAATAAAATATTTCTGATTGGACCAGCTGAAAAGGTTTATGAGGGTGTATTTGAGTTGGAGGGGTTTATTTGAGGTTCCAGTTGGCTGATAGGGTTAAGAGGCTTCCGCCATACCTTTTCGCTGAGCTCGAGAAGATAATAATTGAGAAGCGGAAGCAGGGCGTTGACATAATATCTTTGAGTATAGGTGACCCCGACCTCCCACCCCCACCATTCGTTCTGGAGGCGCTTAGAGAGGAGAGCTCGAACCCGAAGAATCATAATTACTCCTTTAGTCAGGGAGAACCATTTTTCCGTGAGGCTGTCACAGAATGGTATAAGGAGCGTTTTGGCGTAGATTTAGACCCGCAAAAGGAGGTTATAGCGCTAATAGGTTCGAAGGAGGGGCTAGCGAACTTTGCTAGAGCCTTCGTTAACCCTGGTGATAAAGTTCTTGTGCCAGACCCAGCATACCCGGTTTACGCTAACGGTGCCACACTACTGAATGATGGTATCCCGGTTTCAATGCCCCTTTTAGAGGAGAACGATTTTAAGCCAGATTTAGAGTCGCTCGACATCAGCGGTATAAAGATGATGTACCTGAATTACCCAAATAACCCGACGGGAAGTGTTATGACCAAAGAGGATCTAAAGGCTATAGTTGACTTGGCTAGGGAGAAGAATATAATTATATGCTATGATAACGCTTATTCCGAGATAACGTTTGATGGTTATAAGGCTCCAAGCATACTTGAGGTTGACGGCGCTATAGATGTTGCCATAGAATTCCATTCATGTTCTAAAACCTTTAATATGACAGGCGATAGGATAGGGTTTGCTGTGGGAAATAGCGAGTTAATAAGTGGTCTTGTGAAAGTTAAGTCCCAGATAGATTCTGGGCCGCCAGTATATACTCAGAAGGTTGCGGCAAGAGCCCTTCAAAGCTACGTTAAAGGCGAGCCGCCTGAGTATGTAAAATGGATGAATAGGGTTTACATGGAGAGAAGAGATATATTAGTCAGAGGCTTAAATGAGGCTGGTCTCAAGGTTAAGAAGCCATTGGCAACATTCTACGTCTGGGCGAAGTGCGGCGGCAGCTCCATGGAGTTCGCCTCAAAGCTCCTTGAGGTTGGGGTAGTAGTCTCCCCTGGAATAGGTTTTGGGAAGTATGGCGAAGGTTATATAAGGTTCTCTATAACTCAGCCAAAAGAGCGTATAGAGGAGGCATGCGAGAGAATTAAGAGGGCATTAACGCTTTAGTATCCCCAGGACTTTCTTCGCACAAATAATTTATATCCTTTCTAGTAACCTAGTTTCCTTTTGGATGATGAATCTTGCAGAGGTATGATGTGATAATTGTTGGGGCAGGCCCGGCTGGAATATTTTCAGCTCTAGAGCTCTCAAACAATACTGATCTTAAAATCCTTATGCTTGATAAGGGGTCGGATATTGATAAGCGTAGGTGTCCAGCGAGTAGGGGTCTTGGGTGCTTAAAATGTAATCCTTGCTCTCTACTCTCCGGCTGGGGTGGCGCTGGGGCATTCAGCGATGGGAAACTCACCCTCTCCCCTTCAGTTGGCGGTTGGCTAAGCGAGTATATTGGCGAAGAAAGGCTTACGAAGCTGATCAACTATGTTGATAATGTTTATGTTAGGTATGGTGGGCCACAGAAGGTTTATGGTGATGACGTCGATGCCGTTGAGAGGATTGAGAGGAAGGCTTCTCTAGCAGGCTTAATCCTAGTTAAGCAGAGGATTAGGCATCTTGGGACAGAGAAGTGCGCAGAGGTTCTTCAGAGAATCCGCAAAGACCTAAATAATAGAGTTGAGGTGAGGACTAGGACGGAAGTTAAGAGTCTTATCGTGAAGAATGATGTCGTCTTAGGGATTGAGACAAGTGATGGCGAAAAAATTTATGGGAAGTATGTTATT
This sequence comes from Candidatus Bathyarchaeota archaeon, assembly GCA_018396405.1. Taxonomy (GTDB): domain Archaea; phylum Thermoproteota; class Bathyarchaeia; order Bathyarchaeales; family DTEX01; genus DTEX01. The sequence goes on along the minus strand of JAGTQD010000006.1, from coordinate 18,193 downwards.
GTTGCTCCTGGTAGAAGTGGGGCGGAGTGGCTTAAAAGTGAGGCTCAATCACTCGGGCTGAAAACGCTAAATAATCCTGTTGATGTCGGTGTTAGGGTTGAGGTTCTAGCGGTGACGATGGAGGAACTGACAAACGTTCTATACGAGCCTAAGTTTATATATTATTCAAAGGCCTTTGACGATCAGGTTAGAACCTTCTGTGTTAATCCTTATGGTGAGGTTATCACCGAGTCCTATGGCGGCGTGATAAGCGTTAATGGACAGAGCTACGCTGAGAGAAAGACCGAGAACACGAATTTCGCAGTTCTCGTTAGCACTTCATTCACATATCCGTTCAGGGAGCCGATAGCCTACGGAGAATATATTGCTAGGCTGGCAAACCTCCTCAGCGGGGGCGTGATAATCCAGCGTTTAGGAGACCTTGAATTGGGCAGGAGATCTACTGAGGATAGAATAAGCCGGAGTGTCGTTAAACCAACCCTCAAGGTTGCAACGCCCGGAGACCTCAGCTTCGTCCTACCATATAGATATTTAACTGATATTAAAGAGATGCTTATGGCTCTGGATAAAGTTGCCCCGGGAATATACTCAAAGGATACTCTGCTATATGGTGTTGAGGTTAAATTTTATTCATCGAGACTTGAGTTAAGTGAGAACTTAGAGACTAGGATAAGGAACCTGTTTACGATAGGGGATGGGGCTGGCATAACCCGTGGGCTTGTTCAAGCGAGCGCCAGCGGGGTAATCGTGGCGGAGGAAATAATGCGTAGAGAGAAGGAGCATGTAAAGCGGTTGAAGGATTAATCCCGGAGACCAGCAAAGATTAATGGTAGAATAGAGTATACTTTTGTTGCCGTAAGCAGCCCATCTATGGTAACATATTCATTTGGGGCGTGAGCAAGCTCCTCCACGCCAGCGCCGAAACCAAGGCATGGAACCCTAAGAGCCCTTTTTACAGGCACACCATCCGTCGCGCCAAGGAGTATTTTGGGCTTCGGCTCAACACCCGTCACGAGCTTAATGGCTTTTTTCAAGCTGGCCGCAAAGTTTGAGTCCCATGATTCATAGTACCCGCTTTCCAAGCCCATAACATTAACACTAACACCACTTATACCACTCTGGGCGATAAGCTCCTCAATATGCCCAGAAATTTCTTCTAAATTGGCTCCAGGCGTGACTCTTATATCAAATGATGCCTCGGCATAATCTGGGATAACATTAATCTTCACACCCCCATTAATCATCGTTAGGCTAACCGTTGGATAATAATAGATTTTCCTTATCGCATCTCTCTGCTTTTCATTTAAATCTTCTCTTGAGAGGAGATACTCTGTGCTCGACTTAATGATAGTCTCGATCTCTACTGGTATATTAAGTCGATACTCACTAATCTTCTTTACAACTTCAATGGCAGCTAACAGTTTTTCTATAGCATTATCGCCATAAAACGGCATGCTCGCATGGGCTGTTTTTCCAAAAGCCTTTAAGAGTATGCGCAGATAGCCTCTGCAGCCAACATCAATATATGGTTCATAGATCGGATCTCTGGCGAGCGAGTCGCCTATTAGGCATGCATCCCCCCTTATTAGGCCAGCCTCGAGAAGCCATCTAGTCCCGTCGCGTGATCCAACCTCTTCATCACACGTAAACCAGAAGTCTACTGTAGCCTTATTCTCACACTTAACTTCGCTTAAAACTCCAGCCGCGATTAATGCTGCCGCGCAGGAGCCCTTCATATCACTTGCCCCCCTGCCATATATCTTATCGCCGACAACGAATCCGCTAAATGGTTCATAAGCCCACTCCTCATGCCTACCCTCTGGAACAACATCCAAGTGGCCGAGCCAAATAATCGTCTTCTCAGATCCACCTGGAACTCTAACGTGGACGTTCGCCTTTCCTTTCTCCCTAGAATAAATCTTCGCCTCTAAACCGATTTTCTCAAGATAAGACACAATATATTCAGCGCATTCAAGAGTATTGCTTGGGGGAGAGATCGTCTGAAATTTAATGAGGTTTGATGTAAGGGAAACCAGCTCTTCCTTAAGATTCTCGATTCTCTTAAGAATATCCTGTATTACTTGTGGTATCAAGTGTATCCCCATAAGCCCAGGAACTCAATCTATGTTACAATCTCATGTAGTCTCCCATTCTCGGCAGCAAACTTTATCTCCAGCATCGGCAGATCCATCGGACTCTCAATTCTATCAACATTATATTTTTTGAGGAGATTTTGATACTTCAGGGTCAGCCTACGCATCTCGGGTGATGTTGGCCCAACACATGGGGCTCCCGGAACCCTTGGGCTCACATCGAATACATAGAAGGCTAATCTCTTCTGCTCCGGATCGTCTGCATCATAGGCTATTGCGCCCTGAAGTGCGAATAGACCTATCATGCCGGGCGGATACTCCTCCTCGCAAACCCTCCTAAACTTTTCGGCCGCCTCATATACCAGTGGCTTCTGAGATTCCCTCATAGTTAATCCATAGTGCCCTATCTCCTCGTTTTTGATTGGGACATTTAGTGACAGCTGGTCTCTAGCTGGCAGGCTTAATATTCCATGGAGATTTGTCTGCTTTCTATCATCGAATCCCAGGAAATCGAAGTCTCCGAACTGGTCTTTAAGCGCCCATCCCTGAAAGTTGGCGTTAAATTTTTGGCCAAGCACATATTCCTCTATCCTAGCCTTTTTCAAGCCCTCCTCATCTATCACGTCCTTCTTTATCAGCTCTTCAGCCCTCCTATAATATTCATCAGGCGACGATGCATAGAAGAAGGCTCTCTCAAGAGGCTTCTTTTTCTGCTGAACCTTAACTATGACGAGCCTATCAATATTTTCGGGTCTATCAAACTTCTTTGGAATCTTTATCCCAGCCTTCTCCAGTAGCCAATACTGGTTTCTCGGGGCATTCCTTTCCTCAGCCCTGAGGAGAAAGCGGTTTCCATAGATCGGCACCCTAAATTTATTCTCAATATTATCGTATCCAACGTATACTGAGAAGGAACGGTTTGGAATAAAAATAGTATTTAGCTCCAGCAATTTCTCCTGAACCTCCTCTCTTACAATCTCAGAGAATTTCTCCAGTAAAATCACGTGGTCAAACAAGTGCCTATTATGTCTTGCATATAATTCTTCCCTACCCCTCTGGCATACGACGACTGTTGGAAGGCCGAAGGCCTTCGCTGATACACCAACCTCCTCAGCCGAGTGGGAGCCCAAGACGCCAATAGTTATCCTCTCCGAATCATACTCCGAGACGACTTTCTGGACATGGGATCTGCTAATAACCAAACGCTTTCACCCCAAAGTAATATCCTCACCCCAGTATTTCTTCTAATCTGCCCTGCTCAATGGCTTCCCTTATCTCCAAAGCTATTCTACGTCCCGTGCTCATCGGCTTACCATGCTTTAAGAGGGCGTAGGGCGATGTCTCCATAAAAACATTTGTGCCAGCGACTATTCTAGCGGAGATCTCAAAGGCATAGAACTTTAAGTCGGGCGTAACAATAGTCTCCAGACAGAATGGGCCGTAAATCCCGGGGCTACATATCTCCCTCGACGCCTCAACAATCCTCTCACCAATTTTGAAGACCTCTGGTAGAAGGGACTCTCGAAGGAAAAGTGGAAAGTTCCCAACAATAGTATAGGTTACATCTATTCCCTGCTGGACCTCGGCCGGTATCCTCCCGATCCCATCCACGTTTGATTCATAGCGCCTATCAAACCCCATGAGCTCAAGCTCCCCTCGTATAACCGAATAGAAGTAATGTATGTAGACTGGTATACCGATAATATACTCTTGGATGACGTAGTCTTTTGAAACACCTATCTTCCGCATAAATTCCTGCTCGCTCCTGGCTAGAAAATATCCTTGGCCCCCCTTTGGTCCATGGAACTTAACTATGACGAGTCTATCTATCTCGGATGGATCCTTAAAGATCTTTGGGATGTTAAGCCCAGCCTTCTCAAGCCAGATCCTCTGCCTATCCCTATCACTCTCCCAAAAGAGTATCCTCCTATTCCCGTAATATGGAACCCTCAAACTCTCTATCGTCTTAGGTGGAACATAAGCTATGAGTGAGGCGTGTGGCACGAGGATCGCATTATTCCTTATGAGATCATCTTCAACGGTATGAAATTCATCATAAGAGTTTATCTCGATTATCGTGTCAGCGACGCCGAAGTGCCTGTAAACGAAGGCATGGTCTCTCTTACATACCGCTATTGTCTTGAATCCCTCATCTTTAGCGCCTCTCAATATTTGAAGCGCCGAGTGCGTCCCAAGGGTCGCTATAGTATAATCCATTTGATTCACCACTATTTCAAAGAAAAATAAAATATTCTTCCAAAAATAGTTAAGTTTCTCCCTTAAACTATTTTTGGAAGCCAGTATATTATCATGAAGTTTACGGCAGTCGTAAACACTATTGAGGAAAACCATGTTAAAGTCTTCTTTAAGCTGATATCCCCCTTTATAATACTTAGATTTTCTGGCAGCATGTATAGAATGCCGCTAAGCGAGAGGATTATTGAGAGGACTAGGGAGGATAGGAAGTAGCTACCTATGTTTGGATCGAAGGCTAGTCTGGATCCGATAAGGGTTAGAGCCAACCACGCCATGAACGATCCAACTAATGCATAAAAGAAGCCCTCAACGCCCTCTTTGCCGAGAACCGAGATCATGGAGAAGAATAATACTATTGAGGCGCATATAGATGCTGAAATAACACCTTTCTCCTCAGGAACATAGCCGCTGAAAAGACAAACAATGATAGTTATTAGTAGTAGGAGGAGTGAAACCGCTCCCTCCACAACAAATACCTTTTCTTCCCCCAGCCCCTCCACACAAACCCTCCTATCCTTCCATAATGGGTTTGAACATTTATACTTTTACTTCCATTTAAAACCCAATAACTATGTTTAACCTGGCGTGGTAATAATCTTGTTCTTGATTTTTTGTCTCGTATCCTGGTTCTGTTCGTCTCGAGAAAGCTTTAAATTTTTTGGTGCATACATGTTGTATAGATGGAGAAAAAGTGGTGTATTAGATGCCTAAGTCTATCGTCAGGACCTCCCAGAAGGTTGAGGGTGAGAAGGAGGAGGCCAGATACATCAGCATTAAGATACCGAAGGAGCTTATGGATGAGGTTGATAGGATAGTCTCTGCTGGTATCCTTGGTTACAAAAGCCGAATGGAATTTATCAAAGATGCCGTGAGAGACAAGATTCTTAGGCTTAGGGCTGAAGTAAGCGGTGAAAAGAAGTGATAGACATAGAGGAGTTCAAGGATAATCTCCTTGAGTTTGTTCAGTTTAGAAAAGAGCCATTTGATGTAGAATTCATTTATAGAGAATGTGTTCAGCTAGTGGATAAATATCGAATATACGAGACACTCTATCAACTCGAGCTTGAGGGTAAGATTCTAAGGCTCTCCGATGGACGCTATATTGCGACGAGAGCGGCTCTTAGGAGATGGCTGAAATATCATCTTATCGAGATCCAGATACCCGTGGAAATAGCTGCTGAGGCGAAGGAAGCTATATTCATTGCCCCCAAAGCATGGAGGACATTAGACTCATTTATCTCAGAAGCCATAGAGGAATATATTAGAAAAATCTTGGGGTTATGGGCAGAAAAACCGTAGAGGAGAGAAATAGACCCAAACATTGATACTAAATATCTCTTGAGGCAGACATGTCAATCCATCTGAGGTTTCCAAAAGTAAAATTAAAGATTAACGCCTTCAAAGTTTCTAGATGGCGGTGCCAATGAAAGCTGTTGTTATTAGGAGGATAGCGCCTATAGAAGAGAGTCCTCTAAGCTATGAGGATCTTCCAACGCCGGAGCCAAAGGGGAAGGATATTCTAATTAGAGTTCATGCCTGCGGAATATGCCGGACAGAGCTAGATGAGATAGAGGGTAGGCTTAAGCCGAGGATACCAGTTATACCAGGGCACCAAGTTGTAGGCAGAGTTGTTGAGATGGGGGCTGAGGCAGGGAGATTTAGTGTTGGTGACCGCGTTGGGGTCGCGTGGATTTACTCTTCATGCGGGGTATGCCGCTTCTGCAGGAGGGGTCTAGAGAACCTCTGCGAAAATTTTATGGGCACTGGATGCGATGCAGATGGAGGATACGCAGAATACATGATTGTTAATGAGGATTACGCCTATAAAATCCCGACCATCTTCTCGGATGTTGAGGCTGCACCCCTACTCTGCGCTGGGGCAATTGGGTACAGGGCGCTTAAGCTAACTGGCATAGAGGATGGGGATGTCATAGGGCTTTATGGATTCGGATCCTCAGCCCACATAGTCTTCCAGCTCGTAAGATACCTTTACCCGAATAGCAAAATATTTGTTTTTACTAAGAGGCGTGGGGATCCTCCCAGCCAGCTAGCAGCTAAGATGGGCGCCGACTGGATCGGCGAGACTGGAGAGAAGCCGCCGCTAAAGCTGAACTGTGCTATAGATACAACGCCAACTGGTATACCAGTAAGAGAGGCGCTAGGGAACTTAGAGAGAGGCGGAAGGCTTGTAATGAACCTTATAAGGAAAGAAACCCCTATAACAGATCTTGATTACACGTTACACCTCTGGTGGGAAAAGGAGATAAAGTCAGTTGCAAATATAACTAGGAGGGATGTAGCCGAGTTCCTGGAGGTAGCCGCAAAGATTCCGATAAAGCCTGAGGTCGTGGAATTTAGGATTGAGGAGGCGAATGAGGCCCTAAAGATGCTTAAATACGGAGCATATAGGGGGAGTGGGGTTCTAGTAATAAAATAATTGCTGCGCCAGAGGCTGGCTGATAGTAAGTTTAGTCCCTCAGAATTTGTCTCACAATGCTATCCATGATCCTTTTTCTCCTCAGCTCCCATTTTAGCTTTGAAGAAAGCGTCTAGGTATTCGTGAAAGAAGAACCAGACAGCGAAGGCGCCTATCGCCACACCAACCCCAATAGATAATCCCATCGCCAGGGCTCTCTTCATCTCGTCACTGAGAGCGGTTATATCGATTAACATCGCGGTAACCAAGAGCATTATTATCACCAGCGGGTATACTCTAATTCGCGGGTCAACCTTAACTCTTATAATAACCGCATTAAAAATAGCAAAAATAACTAAGGTTATGACTATTATACTTATTATCCGCGCGCCGTAGTATATTCCATCGTTAATCAATTGGATATAGCGTGGCTCGAGAAAGAGGCTTACTATTGCATAGAATGCGACTAAAACTATGCCTATATCGGCGAGAAGTATTATGAATTTCTCCAGAGAGAAGGGAAGTAAGAAGCCTGAAAACCTGGTAAAGACCTCGTCTACCCTCGCTATCTTCATGGCTTTCCCCAGAAAAGCGTTTAATGCCCTGATTACTACAAATGCTATAATGAAGATTATTAACGTGGTGAGTATTTTTGGTAGTGTGCGGATGATCTCCGAGAACACTTGGGCAACTATTTCCCCAAATAATTTTAGAAGATCTTCCTGAAGCAAGCTCTCCCCTCATCCCAAGCTCATAAGCAGCCACAATAAATAATATATTAAATATAGCGTCATAATTGATAATAGTAACGCTAGGAATCTAAAAGATACCATTATCGTCTCTTTTGAAAGCTCAACCCCCATTTGATACCCCATTAAACTATTGTTATATAGTATCTCCGAGTATGTTCTAGCGATCTCCTCTGGAATTATAGCTGTTTCAGGGATTACAAATAGCACTAGAAGCGCGGCTAAGAGCTTGGCTATTAAGGCTGCCAAGAAGACTGCGATAAAGTCTTCCTTAATAAATAATCCTACGAGTGATGCAACCATCTGCGCGCAATTGTTGAAGAGAACAAGGAGTATACTTGATCTCACAGCCCCGAACCATCTATTGTATCTAGCAAATAGAAATGCTGTGATGAAGCTCGATCCAGTATATGTGAAAGATGTGTATATACTTATGGTTGTGTGAGCGATCGGCCATGGCGTAACGAGTATAAATATTGGCCCAAGAGCGTTTGCCATGAGGCTGACTCGGAGGGCCTTGAATGTCCTCTTCCTCCAGAAGAGGGATGCAATAGTGTTTGATATTGTTCCAGCAAGGCTCATTAGGGATGCCATATAATCTGCACCACCCAGACGCCTTATTACGTATGGTGCCCACGCAATCCCCAAGATGTTACTTCCAGACAGAAAGATTATCGAGAATAGCGATGAGGAGAAGATCTTCTCCGGCTCCTCAACAACTCTCGGGAAACCCCTTCCCTCTAGGTGCGAAAGGTTCAATGTGCTAATGATCAATGTTGAAATTAGGCCGATTAGGGATCCCATCATGAAAATATCCTTGAATTTATCTTCGGGCGGAAGGAGGGCGAGCAAGAGTGTCCCAGCAAAGAAGCCTATTATGCTCGATATTCCGTTCGCAGCAGACCTCTTAGCAGTGACATCTCTTATCATGTCCTCTGTAAGTGATCCATAGGCTATATATGAGATAAATGCGCTGACGAAGAATGAAGAGACCAGTTGAATAGAGTATAAGGAGAGTATTACCGGTAAACTCCGAGTTAATGGGATCAACAGCCACATAATCCTTTCTGATGCGTGGAAGGCTATTAGCTTAGGCTTCACCCTTCTAGTTAAGAATTGAGGATGCTTGTATATGAGGAGGCCAAAAACAATTGATGCTAATGCCGATGAAAACATGACGAGAGAGATGCTATTAATATTGTATCCAATTGAAGCTAGATATATTACAAAGAGACCCCTCGTCAACGAAACATATGCCCCAGCGAGAAGAATCTCCAGAGTTAATATCCAAACTATCTTCCAAGAAGCTTTAGGGTTTACCGCCATGGCAACCACCCAGAATCAATTCAGATTCAAACTAGTTATACCCACTTTTATCCATTAGAAGCGACTATTATACATATATCTCAAAAACACCCTTAAATAATGCTTTTTAGCGGTCTATTATTGCGATTTCTACCCTAACTTTAGCGAAAAACATCTATTAAAAATATCTCACGACATAATAACTTTAATAAATTAATTTTGACATGGTAATTCTATATATTTATTAGGGTAAGTTTATTTAGGATAAGATTGATGGAGGGATGAAAACCTATTTGCAGCCAGATGATCTTGTGGTGAAGGGTGAGGATGCCTTAAAGATTGCTGAGATCTTAACCTCAACAAGCCTAAAAATACTTCAGATACTTTCTAAGGAGAAATTAGATGTTTCCTCGGTTGCTGAGAGATTAGGCTTAAGTGAGGCTTATGTGAGTGAGCAGATACAACTTTTAGAGGAGGCTGGCTTAATTAAAGCGAATTATAGAAGGGGTAAAAGGGGCGTGAGAAAAATCTGTGAACCAGCGGTTTCGAGGATAATAATAGAGATTAATCCATAATAAGTATTCCCTTATTTAAAGGGCGATATTGGGGAAAAGAAAATATATTTTCGGTGAACGAGGATTTTTATTGCCCTCAAGAATCATTTCTCCACCTTAACACTTTTCCAAGAGATCCATATGCGTGACATAACGTTTAAGTTTGTTAAGGATGCTATTAGGGCGAGTGTTATAAAAGCTTGGCCTAGGAGCCCTCCAACCATTATTATGAAGAGTCGGACATCCCTATTTGCGGCGTATCCCGTGAAACCTCTATTAAACGCTAATCCCAAATCTGCCCTTGCACGCACCCTACTATAGCTTACGAGCAAAGAGCCAAGTAATGCTGCAAACGCCACAATAATACATGCAATATCATAGCATTTGGTGGTTGCGATGAGATAGGTCATACCCATTAAAATCGCTGCATCACCGTAGCGGTCTAGCATGGCGTCTAGGAAACCGCCGAAGGGTGAAACTCTATTAGTAAGAACGGCCAGATCCCCGTCCACTCCATCCAAGATAGATGCTATTTGGGCTAGAACGCCGCCAAGCATCATATAGTTTAGCGAGAATGCTATTCCGGAGAATACTGCCGTCAAGAAGCTTATGAATGTTATGTGGTTAGGTGAGATACATGTATGCTTTGCTAGGAATTTCGCCATGGGGCGGGAGACTCTTCGATTAATATATTGTGAGACTATCCCGTCCCACTCTCTTGGCATCCATTTTCCCCAGAAAAGTATTTATGAACTCAATATCCTGGGGTGTATCTATATCGAACCATAAATGCCCGGAGATATCGAACCCATAAACTGGCTTCACCCTCTGCGTTAAATACTTTATGCAGTCTGTTATTGATACGCTGGGCTTCTCCGCCTCTAGTGTGTGGATCACCCCAAAAATACTATTGTCGAGCATGAATAGACCAGCGTCGACAGCATTCCATACACGTATATCTTTTCCAATATCAATTATACGATTATCCCCGTCAACTAAAACCTTGGTTGCATCCTTGATTTGGGGTGGGTGGCTGGGGCTCCTATCGATACATAAGAGGATGCGATCTCCCCCCTCCCTAAGGATAGACTCTATTATTCCATCCTCAAAGTAATGGTCTCCCATCAAAAGTAGAAAACGCCGTTCGCCACGTAGTTCTCCTTCAGCTTCTTTCAAGGAGACTGCGTTCTCAAGAGTATAGTTTTGATTATAGCAATAATTGATCCTCACACCTAAACTTCTTCCATCACCCAGATACTTTTTAATCTGATCCCCTAGATATCCAATAACTATAGTTATATCTTTTATTCCCGCCCTCTTGAGAACCAGGATTGTATTCTCTAGTAGGGGCTTTCCAAGAACTTTGATTAATGATTTTGGGATGCTTTCTGAGTATGGATGGAGGCGAGCCCCCCTTCCAGCCGCCAATATTACCGCGCGCACCTCTCAGCGCTCCCTCCTCCCCTCTATAAACTCCTCAACCCATTGCCTCGCTACCGCGTCCTGAACCTGGACTGGTGGATGCTTAAATGCATAAGCAGATATGCTTATTAATGGGCCAGATATACCCCTATCCAGGGCTATTTTAACCGCCCTTATCACGTCTATAACAACGCCCGCACTATTCGGGGAGTCCTCAACCTCAAGCCTCAGCATCAATGTTACAGGTTGATTCCCAAAGTTCCTGCCTTTAACATAGATGTAGCATACCTTTTTGTCCTTAAGGAATGGTATGTAATCTGATGGGCCAATTTTAGTCGGCACATCATATGGAACAAGGCTTGTTACAGCCTCAGTCTTACTTATCCTCTTAGTCTTTAATCTCTCCTCAAGGGTCATATTTAGGAAATCGGTGTTTCCGCCAATGTTAAGCTGATAGGTTTCATCAATCACAACACCCCTCTCAACAAATAGGTTAACGATAGCTCTATGTAGGATTGTCGCCCCCAGCTGGCTTTTAATATCATCGCCAGCGACCGGTAAGCCAGCTGCCTCAAATTTAGCAGCCCAAACCTTATCGCTTGCAATGAACTCCGGAATACAATTGACGAATGCGCATCCAGCTTTAAGCGCAGCCTCAGCATAATAGCGTGTAGCGTGGTAGCTGCCGACTGGGAGGAAGTTTACCAGCATATCTGCATCGACTTCCCTCAATACTGAGACAACGTCTACAGGTTCAAGATCCTCCTCAGAATAAACTTTGAATGCCTCCAGCATATGTGGGGAGGCGCCATCAAGGATTGGGCCCGGGAGAACCTTAACGCCCAATTTAGGCATTGATTCAACGAACCTTGCGCAGCAGTTTGGCTCAGCAAATATCGCCTCGCTCAAATCTTTTCCAATCTTTAGTCGGTTAATGTCGAAGGCTGCCACAAACTTTATGTCTCTAATATGATAGCCGCCAAAATTTACATGCATAAGCCCTGGAACGATCTCACCATCCTTAGCGTCTTTATAGTATTCTATGCCCTGAACTAGCGCTGAAGCACAATTGCCAATACCAGCTAAAGCAACTTTAATGACCATTTCCGCAAACACCCCTAAATTATACCGACAATGTATAGGTAAATGATAATACTTATAGGTTTAAAGAAAAATAAAAACCTTTTGGAAAGAACAAACTTTCCTAAAAAAGGATGATTTGGCAAGAAGAGCAAAAAATTTAAAATTTAGAATCGTTAATTAAGGCTTCTAAAAAGTGCTTCAGGTTTAAGAGTGAAGAAATTATCACTTTAAATGATGATGGGGATACACTTTACGCTATGAATGACTATTCTCACTTACCCCTCATTTTAGTATCTTGATATAGGGTGAATATTCATCCTTCAGCTTCTCCACAAGTTTTACATCTGCGGTGTACACATAGGTATTTTTGAGAAATGCCAATGATATATAGGATGCATTATATACTGCTATGTTGTTCTCATACGCCATCTCCGGGGTCTTCTTCGCATACTCACCCTTAAGGGAATATAGCCCAAAGGAGAATGCATCTAGAGCCTCCACGATATCCTCAATTTCATTGGGCGAAGGCGGCTCCTGCCACTTGCCTAAAATGTTGCTTGTTCATCCAAAAGATTCACTGCCCCAGGTGCAGTAATGGTGGGGCCGGTGGGATTTGAACCCACGACCACGCACGCCCCAGGCGCGCATCTTAGTCCAGGCTCGACCACGGCCCCTCTACGTCCACTAGGATTTCTCTCCAGAGAGTTTATATTGTTTATGCCGTTTATCACTCGATCTCATTCATTATCAAAGCTTTTGTCCCGTCGGCGGGCTTGATCCCTTATTATCTTGGTAGACTTATCTAATACAGATTATTCTCACGCATATTTATCTTCTTTATAGGTAACAAATTATTGCTGTATCCCTCGCTAACAATTTTCGTCCCCCAATCATTCATAGTCTTCTTTATATTTATAATCAGCAAACCTTAACGGCTCTGCTAACCCTTGAAGACATTTGAGCCCTAAATTCGCTGGCGCCTATGATTGTTATGACTGAAGGTGAGTATATGACGGCGGAGAATATATGAGGAAACTGACCAAAGACGCCAATAGATACTTTTGAGTAAAGTTAGACGCCATTTTTGGCAGAATTAACGACTCTTCTTGCAACAACCTTTAAACTTCATTTAATATTAAAACTATGATTCACAAGTCGCCCAGTAAAGCGCCAAAGCTGGCAATTAAATAATCAATAATGATGAGGTTTATGAAACCTGAGGGTCGGAGATGAAAAGCCTAGGAGTTGAATAGGGATATTACTTCATCACTATCCTTAAAAAATTGATGCTGATGGTGATAATACCTAGTAAAATAATTAGTAATATGCTGTTATTGATTTTCGTTTCCACTCGGATCTCCATTTGATCTAAATTTGTGGTTAATGGAAGGTTTATAATGGGGTTAAATATTAGAATCTTCCATGAGAGTCAGTGTTGGAGCCCTATTGAGGATTCTCGGGGCCGCTGTCGCCGCCATCATATCCTTAATCATGCTCTATAGAATATTTGCTGAGAGCACAGTCTTATGGAGCTATGGGCTTCTCGGGGTCTTTTTATCAGCACTGTTAAGTCACCTATCAGTTATTGCTAGGGGTGTTTTTCTTCCTGCACTATTATCATTAACAGAATTTTATAGCCCCGCGGTTCTCGGGTTGGTGGCCGGCTTAGGTGGCGCTCTAGGTGAGATAACAGTGTATTATTTCGGCTCCGGCGTAAGGAGCGCTCTGGATACTCAGCGGGAGAATGATCCTTCATCTAAGTTTGCTGAGAAATATTGGCTAATATTAATGATATTATTTGCGGCATCGCCACTGCCAGACACACCAATAGTTCTATTAGCTGGTTCTTTTCGCCTCCCCATATGGAAGGTTATATTAATCCAGTTCATTGGAAAAACAATACTCTACATAACTGGGGCATATATTGGAGGTTTCATCTTCATGGAACTCAAATCCACACTTGAATATGAAACTACATCAATACTGCTCCTGATAATCTCATTAATTTTATGCGTCCTCATATCTTGGAGAAAAAGTAGAGATAAAATCCTAGAGATCTCGGAGAAGGTTATCACCATATGCCTGAAGATTTATAGAAAGTGATGCTTTTATACATGATCCCATTTTATTTGAGTGGTTTAGTATGAGACTGAGAATATTTAATACTCTAGGCATGCGTAAAGAAGACTTTGTCCCCCTCCGTGATGGTGAAGTCAGAATATATGCCTGCGGGCCAACAGTATACGATTTCATACATATTGGAAATGCAAGGGCATTCGTTTTCATGGACATAGTGCACAGGTACCTGGAGTATAAGGGATTTAGGGTGATCTTCGTAAGCAATATAACCGATGTGGATGATAAGATCATAAGGCGCTCACAGGAAACGGGCTTAAGCATACAGCAGATTGGCGAGATATATAGCGAAGCATACTTCAACGATATAGAGGCCTTGAATATAATGAAGCCCGATGTATGCCCAAGGGCGACGCAGCATATATCCGAGATGATTGAAGTGATCCAGAAGCTTATTGAAAAAGGCTTTGCATACCAGGTTGATGGCGACGTCTACTTTGATGTATCAAAGTTTGAGGATTATGGTAAGCTCTCAGGGAATAAGATGGAGGCCCTTGAGATGGGCGCTAGGATAGAAGTTAACCCCAAGAAGAGGAACCCGGCTGATTTCGCCCTATGGAAGAGCCGTAAAGAGGGTGAGCCAGCGTGGTATAGCCCGTGGGGTTGGGGTAGACCTGGATGGCATATTGAGTGCTCAACTATGGCCATGAGGTATTTGGGTGAGACATTTGATATACATATGGGCGGAAAAGACCTAATTTTTCCACACCATGAAAATGAGATAGCTCAGGCTGAGTCACTTACTGGAAAGCCATTTGCTCGATATTGGCTCCATAATGAGTGGCTTACAGTTAATGGGCAGAAGATGTCAAAGTCTCTTGGAAACTTTATTACTGTCCAAGATGCCCTCAAAATGTGCAGTCCACAAGTCTTAAGGTTCTTCTTGATATCCGCGCATTATAGGAGCCCATTAGACTTTAACAAAGAAAGTCTTGAGCAGGCTAAAGCGAGCCTTGAAAAAATCCTTAATGCTATAGAGAGACTGCTTTCTCTAGAAGAGAGGACTAAGAAGGGAGAGAATGAGGATGCCCTCTTAAGCCAGGTTTATGAGGCGAAGAAGAGGTTTGAGGAGGCCATGGATGACGACTTCAACACTCCGCTAGCGATCGCAGCAATATTCGATATCGTGAAAGCAATAAACATATATTCCAGCAAAGAGAGACAAATAGAGTCGACAACAAAAAAGGAAGTGTATGGAGTAGTAAGAACTCTATTAGAAGACGTTCTAGGCATCAAAATCGAGACTAAAGGTAAGGAGAAGCCTAGAAGTGAGTTAGTGGACTCTTTGATGAATATTATTTTAGAATTTAGGCAGGAGATGCGCAGGAGAAAGGAGTGGAAGATTTCTGATGAGATAAGGGATAAGCTACGGAAGATTGGCGTCATCATAGAAGATACGCCTCATGGAACAAGGTGGCAGCTAAAGGAAGTCTAGCGCTCTTGGGGTTAAGAGAATGCATACGTGCACCTTTAATGAGGCTAAAAGGCTCGTCAGAGAGCTCGTCGAGGCCAAGGGTTTCCCAAACGATGAATCAGCACTAACCCAGAAGCTCCTCTGGGCATTCGTCGAATTGGGTGAGGCGGCCGATGCATATAAGAAGGGTGAAGACTGGAGCATCATATGCGAAGAACTTATCGATGTCATCTTCTATATATTAGATTTCATTGGGCTTGTTGAGAAGACCCAAGGAACAGAGATAGATGTCGATAAGCTCTTTCTAGAGAAGTGGAGGAAGAATATGAATAGACCGAATCAGTATGGGCAGAGGCGAGATATAAAGGTTCGTGAGGGCTAATGTGTTAAGGCTTGATGCCAGCATATTCCTTAACTTTAATCATGTTCTCTAGATCGCTTCTCCGCCCATCTATAGGCGTTTCCAGAATCAGCGGCAAACTGGCAAATCTGCTCTTTAATATGTTTTTGAAGCCCTCTCCAATTTTCCCTAAACCTATATGCTCATGCCTATCTATACGCGAGTTTAAATCTCCGCGCGAGTCATTCAGGTGGACGAGCTTCAGCCTATTAAAGCTCACAGTCTCCTCAATAATCTCTATTGTTCTATCTATTGCTTCCTCCGTTCTAAGGTCGTAGCCCGCCGCGAACGCATGGCATGTATCAAAGCATATTCCAATTTTATCTGGATACGATGTCCTCTCAATTATGTATTGGAGGTCTCTAAATGAGCCGCCGATGCTATTCCTCGTCCCCGCAGTATTTTCGAGTAGAAGAAATATTTTCTCTCCAGCAACAGAGAAAGCCTTATCTATCGCCTTAACCACATTCTCCAGGCCTATTTTAGGACCAAAACCCAAGTGGCTTCCTAAATGTGTCACGAGAAATGGAATTTTCAGAGTCTCGCATCTTCTCATCTCAGTTATTAGGGCCTCAACAGACTTCATATATACGTCTTTCCTCGGAGAGGCTAGGTTTGGTAGATATGGCATGTGGGCGAAGACTGGCTTGATATCATTCCTATCAACCTTAATTATGAATAGTTCCACCTCACTCTGCCTAAGCGGTCGGGCAATCCACCCCCTCGGGTTCCTTGTGAATATCTGGAGGGTGTTGCATCCAATCTCAAGGGCTCTGTCAACAGCCTTGTCGACAGAACCATATATAGACATATGAAAGCCTATTCTTAATGGCATTATCTACACCTTAAAAGGGCGCTAAAAGGGGTCCAGAACATATATCCATAATCTTTTTGGTTGACCTGGAATGGGTAGGAGTGATATTAGGATTTTTCACTCCTATTTTATATGGCCTTGGTAAGTTTCAATAATCTTTCTCCTGATGCTTGACGAGCTATTGGGCTCGATAGAATCGAACTTGCTCATCCTTATAACCTCTATATTTAGGCCTTTCTCCTCAACATACCTCTTTAACTCTTTTTCTAATTCAATTTTATCGTATCCGAGCGCTATTATATCCGGCTTAATCTTTTCTATAACCTTATACATATCCATGTCCTCGTATCCGAGGATCGCCTCATCCACAACCTTTAGTGACTCAACAATAGCCCTACGCTGATCCTCAGGTAATATAGGCTTCCTACCCTTAAGCCTCTCAACAGTTTTATCCCTAGCAACCACAACTATTAGCTTAGCATTTTCTCCACCAGCCTTCTTCGCATTAGTTAAGTAATAAATATGCCCATAATGGAGTAGGTCAAATGTCCCCTCGGCTAATACAATTTTCTCTCTTCTCTCTTCCCCCTCCATAGCCAGCAGCCTACCACTCAAATTCAGCTAATTTAAGCATGCGTAGCGCATCTAAAAGCCCTTCACAGTAAGATATAGATACTAAACTAACCTCATATTCTTTTCTCTCAAAATAATATTTTGCATCCTCAAAATACCTGTTAGCCTCCTCGATAACTCTTAGCACGCGACTTCCATCTATAAGCGTGGGGTTTTCTACGACCCTTATCTCCTTTAGAACCCTCTCGGTTTTAAGCAGATATCTCCGTGCCCTCTCCTCTATACTTATCTTGTTCATCCAATCATCTCCATAACCCATCTTGGCGCACTAGCAAGGGCTATCAGAGCCTCCGCCTCCATGAAATGGAGTTTATCTGCTGGTATAATTAGTGTATGGGGTGGGCCGCCAAAATCAAAGTTAACTAAGTTCTTTATGGTGTCAGCCTTAACAACGGGATTCTCAGACCCAGCCCTAGCAACACCGACTGCTAGGCTATCCTCCCTTAAAAGACCCAGCCCATTAATTTTCTCTAGCTCAATAAGTACACCTAAAGCCTCTCCTATAGTCATGTATCTAGCCTCCTCAGCCCTAATATCCAAGAAGCATAGCGTGTGGAGATTTCGAGCCTTATTCTCAGATATAATGATGTATGGTGTATTCGATATTATGCCGCCCTCTGGAAATGGTATCGTCACACTCTTACCAAACCTATAGTTTTGCAGGCCTGATAGCCCTATCGCGGCTGATAATATTGATGCTCCATGAATAATCCTAGTTTTTATCCCCATTTTCTCAGCCTTTATTCTAAGAGTTATATGTGTTGTCGCAATCATGGGATCGCCTGGAACGAGGAAGGCTACCCTCCCATACAGAGCCCTCTTAAGGATAATTTCTCCCCCCTCATCCTCAATATCCCTCCTCGAAACAACAGTTATATCCTTACCAGCCAACCTTCTAAAGTCCTCGAGGTTGAAGCC
>JAGTQD010000059.1 GCA_018396405.1 Candidatus Bathyarchaeota archaeon | reverse complement strand
TAATGAATTTAAATTTCTTGATATTTTTTCCTTTAATCTTCCTTAAGTATTTACTTTACTCTTCGTTATAGATGATTTCGTCGTATAAGTGTTACTCTTTCTAAGTGAAAAATCCATATTTGGCGTTTAAACATATAAGCCGACCAAAATAAATATAGTGGAAAATTTTAGATATTTGTGTGGGCAGCGCGGTGAAAATGAAGCTAAAGAATATTGAGGCAACGTTATTCGACCTGTTCGATACACTTCTACTAATAAAAAAGGTTGACGAAGATATCGGCGAGAAGTGCGTAAGGAATGTGTATACCTTTCTAAGCAATAATGGGATAAGCGTATCTTATGAAGTTTTCAGGAAGTCCTATTCTGAGGTAAGAAAACAAATTTATGAGAGACCAGGAGCTGAGCTTGAGGAACCACACTTCTGCATTAGATTAGCCAAAACCCTACAGAATATAGGTTTCGATTATGACGCAGATAGCCCTCTTGTAAGGAGGGCTGCTGAGGCTTACATGGAGGAGCTCTCACGCTACGTTTACTTAGATGCTGAAGCAATCCCATTACTCCAGAAGATACGTAGCAGCGGATATAAGACTGGCGTAATATCGAACTTCTCCATACCAGAAGGGGCACGCAAACTAATCGATATACATGGAATTAAAGACTTTCTCGATACAATCGTTATCTCTGGTGAGATCAATAGGCGCAAACCAAGTCCAGAAATATTCATTCGAGCATTAAATAACCTGGGAGTAGATGCATCAAAAGCAGTCTTCATCGGTGATACTCCAGACATAGACATAGAGGGGGCCAAGAAAGTTGGCATGAAAACAATCCTGATAAAACGGAGAGACGAGAAGAAAACCGAGGAAAGCAGACCAGACTTTATCGTAAGCAGCCTAAAAGAAATACTAGAACTTCTTTGAAAAGAAATAATAATAAAAAGAAATAATAATAAATTTTTACAAGATTAAACTTAGACTTAATTAATGGCCCCGGTAGCTTAGCGGTTATAGCAGCGGCCTTGTAAGCCGCGGGTCGCGGGTTCAAATCCCGCCCGGGGCTCCAAGAAATTTGTTGTTTCTCTGAAATTGGGCTTAAAACGGGCTCTGTTTGTAGGGAAACATTTTGCCATGTGGGGTATACCCCGGGGTTAACCCCGAATCTTGGTGCTAAGAATTGCTCTCTTAGAATGGCTTCCAGCAGCTGGTTGGGAGTCCTAAAGCCCATCTCAGCGGAGATCTTCTCCAATAGCTCCTTAACATCCTTCTTGAAGATTATCCTAGTATCCTGGCTTAGGCATTAGACCACTCCCTCCTAACGTTTGGGCTAACGTCCTTTAGGTGCACTTGCAGCCGCGTCCATCTTTTTATCCTAGGGGCGGCTGCCTCCATTCTGTCTCATTTTTGTGGCAGAGACCTCGAGCGCGCTCTCCTATCCTCGACATATAGGATGAGTACGCCAGCCGCGGAGGAAACCGCCACGAGGAAGGACACAAGCATGAGGTACCTCATGCTCCCGGAGGAGCGAGGGCAAGCGGGCCAGATATTAGGAGGAGACTGGAGACTGTCAAAATTACGATTATAGTAACTCCGACCTCCACCACAACGCTACCTTACTATGCATATTAATGAGGGGCTGCCCCTCGATCCATAAACTTTAAATAAGAAAATTAAGATTAAATTAAGAAAAATTCTTAGAGGAGGTTATAATAGCATGGAAGTTTCATTCTATGGTCGTTTGAAGCATTTTATTGATAACAACTATGTTGAGGCTGATAGCGATAAATATGTTCTTTCATATGATCCTGGCGTTGGTAAACCTATTGCTGAAGTACCAATGCTTTCAAAGAACGACGTTGATAAAGCAGTACGATCCGCTGCTTCTGCATTTGATGAATGGTCAAACCTGCCTATTTTCGAACGTCTTCAGTATATGGTTAGGCTAAAGATGCTAATGGAAGAAAATCTTGAGACTTTTGCTAGACTCTTAGCAAGGAATGTTGGCAAGACTATAAAAGAAGGACGCGCTGAGATGCGTCGGGCTATTGAAGCTGTTGATGCGTCTTTAGGCGCACCTCATCTACTTATGCTAACTAGGAAGGTTATGAACTTAGCTAAGGCTGTACCAGAAATAGACATGGAGTGCATTAGGGAGCCACTGGGGGTCTTCGCGATAATATCTCCATTCAATTTCCCCATAATGATACCCATGTGGTTTGTTCCATGGGCAATAATCCTTGGAAATACTGTAGTAATAAAGCCTAGCTCTTTAGACCCCGTTCCAGTAACCTTCTTTGTTGAACTGTTTAAGAAGGCCGGCTTCCCGCCAGGCGTTGTTAACCTCATTAATGGAACAGGACCAGCCTCCGATGAGCTACTTAAGCATCCAGAAATAGCAGGAGTATGTTTTGTTGGTTCCTCAACTGTTGGCGAAAAGATTTATTCTGTGGCTTGCTCTCACGGCAAAAGGGCGGTATGCCAATGTAGCGCTAAAAACCCAGTTATTTTAATGCCGGATGCTGTGCCGGAGCCATCGATTGAGAATATAGTGGGCGGCTTCTTTGATATGGCTGGCCAGCGTTGTTTAGCACCAGGCTTACTGATTACTGTTGGAGAGGCATACGAAAAGTTTGTTAATGCAATTGTTGAAAGGACAAAGAAAGTTAAAGTAAACTACCAGTTGTTTGAGGATACTGACATGGGCCCATTGGTAGCTGCGAAGGAGAGGGATAGGGTTTCGGGAATGATTCAAAGAGCGATAGATAGTGGTGCAAAACCAATCCTCGATGGAAGGACTATTAAAGTTAGCGACGAGTATAAAAATGGCTTCTACCTTGGCCCAACAATTTTAGATGATGTAAGACCTGGCATGGAGATAGAGCAAGAGGAGATATTTGGGCCAGTCATGCCAATCGTTAGGGCTAAGAATTTTGAGGAGGCTATTGAAATCGCTAATAACCGGCAATACGGTAATACCGGAACAATATATACATCCAGCGGGAAGTGGTTTAGAGAGTTTGCTAGGCGCGTTAAGGCTGGTAATATAGCGTGCAACATGGCGGTAGCGCAACCTCAGCAATACTTTCCATTCCCGGCAAGAAAGAGAAGCCATTATGGCCCACTAACCGGACAAACTGGCGCAATAGACTTCTTCACGGATATGAAGGTAATAATGTCCAGATGGTGGTGAAAGACTCAAAAACTTCCTTTTTTGGTTTTATTAACTTTTAAACAGTTTTCTGTATTCCTCTTAAAGCCAACTTTAAAAATATATCATTAAATTTTGATGCACGTCTTTCACAATTATCGTAATGGAAAAGCATATGTAGGCTGATGTCGACAACTTGACTGTATTTGGAAAAATTTAAAAAGTTTAGATGTAATCCAATCAAAGGCGTGAAGTCACCTCTTAACAGCATTAGCATCTGTTCCTAAAGGGACTTTAAACAAACTCTACTATATTATAGACTTTCATTATCACTTTTGCTTCTGAGGCGCATCTATAAAGTTTCTTTTGCACTAAGGGTATGCTGTAACGATAGCTTCAGATCCTCTAGAGGAAATCAGTTTCCTTTTATCTAGTTTTTATATTTTTGGGTTTGGCGATTTAATTAGGTAGCAAAAAACAAGTATTATTAATGCTAGAACAAAACTCATTAGGAACGCTGGATAATATGTTCCATAAATGCTATTTATTATAGTGAATATGTATATGCCGAGCGCGGAGCCTACGAAATGTATAAACCCTGAGAGCCCAAGCAGCCCACCTAAAATCTTTTCCCCAAATACTTCCCCGATCCAAGCGGAAGAGACCGGGGCCATTCCAAAGAAGCTTAGACCTAATAAAACTATAAACATGTAGTACGTCGCTACTGACTTTATTAAGAGTAGAGGTAACGCCAAAGCGATGGCTCTAATTATATAAAAGATTGTAAATGAGATCTTGTAATCAAGTTTTTTGGCAGCGGCCCTATAGCTATGGTTCCAATAAACGCTGTTGCTGCTATATATCCAAGCCCGTAAGATGCTATAACTTCTTCTATTCCCCATTCAATGCTTATTGGAAGCCAAAGTTGAGCGAAGGGTATATCCGTAAATCCGCACATAAACATAATAATAACTCCGATAATCATGAAAAAGCGTGTTTTTACAGCTATTCTCACATGAATCTTCTCATTCAATTCATCTTTGCCTAATATCTTAGTATAAGATTTTTTCGGCTCTCTGATAAAGTAGCTTGAGATGACAACTACCAACATGAACGCTATGCCAAGTAAAAGCCACGTGCCCCTCCATCCATAATATTGTATGAGGTTTCCAATCAAAGGTGCTGTGCAAAACCAGCCGATTGGATAAGCGGACTGGAAAATGCTTAAGGGTAAGCTTTTCTTTTCAGTGAACCACATTGATATTAAGGTTGTTGAAGCAACCATGCCAGTGCTATGCCAAGTGAAGCCTAATAGAACTCCATAAAGTAGATAAACTTGCCATATTGCTGAGACAAAAGGTAAGAGAAGTGTGCTTACTCCAGATATAGTATATCCAAGCAAGCTGACAATTCTGGGACCATACTTGTCAGTTATTTTTCCAATTATTGGCATTGAGAGACCTGTAGCCAACATACAGATGCTCATAGCCTGGCCCAGTAAAGATATTTCCCAGCCCATCTCTTTCGATATAGAGATGAGCGAGACCGGGAAAGCCATTTGCGCCCCTGAAGCCATAAAAAACATTGCGAAGTTTAAACCAACTATAATCCAACCATATCTTATCTGTCGTCTCCGACTTTCCAGCAACTCAAGAAATCTCCTATGCGATTATGATTACATTTTTAGGGCATCATTAATAAAGTTTATAATTAATTTATCATTTGATCTGGATAATAGCATGTTATCAAGTTATCCAAGTTTATTAGGTGCATGCTTGGTTGTGCTGTTGGTGACGCGTTGGGTTATGGATACTGGCAAAGCTGGAGCTCGTAAAGAGAGCCTAAATTTTTTAGAGGTTGCTAAAACAGATTTGTATACGGTGAAACATTTACTTTCTAAAAAGACCGTTTCGTTGGCGACTCAACCTCCATATCTCCCAACATACGAAGAAAAATTATAAGAAATATAAACCATGAATGGGTAGAGAAGCATGAATTATGCACCCAAATCCATAACAAACTACATAGAGTTCGATCCAAAACGTATGTGATAGATGCGCCGCGCTGCCCGAGCCTCTTTGTGTTAAGACATGTCATGACGGGATACTTATACCAAACCCTGAGAAAGGCAAGCTGCCCATTGAAATTTACAGTGAAGAGTGTTGTGAATGCGACTGTTGTGTACATGCATGTCCCAAAGCGCTTAAAGAAGCCATAAAAATGAAATGGCCAATATCATCAGAGCTAGTGAGATGGAAACGTAAGGAAACAGGCGAACACTTCCGTGTCGAAATGCCGAATCCGCCCCCACCAAACCTTAGGCCGCCAGTATCTGGATGGCACCCATAAACACCACTAATAATCTCTCTTAATCCTTTTTAATTCGACAGCCCAATTTCGCCACATAGTATAGAACTAGGCTTTCCAAGATCTCATCAACGGCGGCAGTAATCTTCTTGGAAAGCTGAGGACTCAGAAATGGGTAATCTTTTTGATTCTCCTCTCAGAGGAGATCTATAACCAGGTAACTATTTTTAATCGCTGTGGTGGTAGTGGTCAATGTAATCTGCTCATAATTATCGGCCAGTTTTACCACATAAAATAATCCTGTGAGCCACATAAATTATGTTTTCGTAATAGTCTTCAGCATTATTATGAATGCTTCTTCCCTTAATAATGTTCTCCTCATCTTTGAGGCATCTATAAGACATCTCATACTTACCCGGAGTCTTAAATCTAGGAATCCAGGCTCAAAAATTCTGGTTTAAGAGTTTAATGATGATCTCCTAAGAATATATTAGAAAAAGGGGAGTTTATTAAGGCTGAGCCGCTATCCGTATAATTTTGTAGCTCCTGTTTTGTCGCCTATATAGAGATCTCTTTTACTTGTTTCTCCATAGCCGCTATAACCATACATAGTCTCTTGGTATGCTGGACTCTGATAGACATCGCCCAATCCTATCCCGTGGCCGAGCTCATGAGTCACTATGTTCTGAAGATCCATTACTGTTGGATCCTGAGTAGCATTACCCCATGTATAGTCTGTATCAAGTACTATATCGAATTCTATAATTGTCTTAGTCGCCTTATTGTACCAGAGGATTGTGACGGCAATAACGCCCTCGGTAGGATAGTTGCCCCAAACAATCGTGTTGCATCCATCCAACTTATCTCTCGTCCATGCAAGGTCATTATAACCCTTATCTGTTATAGCAATGGTGTCACTAAATAAATCTGGGGCTACTCCGTACCACGCAATACCCTCTAACTGACTATAAGCTCCACTATCCCACTCCTCAGCTGCCAATTGAATCGTGTAGAGGACATCTATGTTACCTACTAGTTTGTCACCAGCATCAGGATTGACTTCTAGATGAACTGGGAAATTCTGCCATTTTGCACCTATAAGCTTGTAATAACCTGTCTCTCCTGATGGTGGCTTTGCCTTGCCTTTTGCGAAGTGAATGAAAATAACTTGTTCGATATCTGGAGGTCGACTACTATCCAATTTTGCAAAAGCTAAGGGTATCATAGAACAACTTGCAAGCGCTATGATAAAAGCCATCAAAAATGCAGTAAATACTCTTTTATCCATTTTCTCTCCACGGGCACTCACTATAAGTGCATGGAGTATTTAAATTTAATCCTATAAGTCTTAGAGCGATGGCAATAAAACATTAGAGAGGAAGGAAGTTATGAGACTTGAAGCGAGAGAGTCGTCTTATCCGCCCTTTTCTTCTCCTTTAGCGAAAACCCATAAACTTCTCTGTTTTGCCGCTAAGCTGGGCTAAGTAGGCTATGGCCCCCATGAAAAACAGGTTTCTTTATAAAAAGCCCCTTTTGAGAAACCTCAAAGAAGCGGGCTGGATAAATATTTGATAAATTTTGATAAATGTATCTATGACTGCACTATAGTTTTGAAAGATCATTACTTTAATTGTTGAATTTCGCCCTTTATAATTCTGTTCTCCGGAATGTTTAGCTCCTTTGACAATATCCTCTTTGTCTCTGAAGTATCTATGTTTACTTGGAGTTTTAGTGGTATTCCGCATTTCAGGCTTCCGACATATGCCGGTAGTGTCTCCTTATACTCATATACAATATTTTCATGTAGGGCTTTTATGCTCAGAGTATTTGCATCTTGATTAAATGCTACTATCTCGGCCCCGCTACATAAACTCTTAAAGTCACTCCAATTATCACATATGATATTCACATGCGCCCTTGTGACCTTAGTCTCAGCCCTCTCAGCCTTCCCCTCCCCTACAATCGTTGGGAACACGGATGATATTCTCTCAAGTCTACTCACAAGAGCATCCATCTTCTTCTCATGCTCTTTTAACACGTTAATTATAAAGTCTATTGTATTCATCTTCCCTGAATCATCCATCTATGAGTCCCATCAATTAAATCCATTATTTGGAAATATAAATGCATGGAAATATAATAATTTATGGAATAAAGATAGATTTCAAAAAAACCATATTAACAAGCCTTAAATAATCTTCAAGCAAAATTTCATTTTAGGTGATTAAGTGGATTTATTATTCGATGCATTGGGTTCGGGCCGCCGGAGAAGTAGACTGGAGATCTATTTAGATATTCTAGAGGCTGTTGAGCGGGGCATCAATAAGCCCACAAGAATAATGTTTGCCGTAAATCTTTCCTGGAAGCCCTTTAGGGACATGCTATTAAATCTTGAGAAGTGGGGGTTAATAGAGCGAAGGGTTGTAAAGAACCATGAGCTCATCTTTATAACCGAGAAGGGAAAACGGATACTAGGGAACCTTAAGGCCCTATCAATGGAGTTCGCAGCTTCAAAGAAATTAAAAACACGTATCCAAACATAAAGGATAACCTGCCTCCACCACTAAAAGCTCACTCAACCTTCATTAAAGCTAAGAATGATAGGGCTTTAAGCCTTAACAAAACTGAGATAAATATTGTTTGAACTCATACTCTTTTCCATCATTTATGCGCCCAGCAAAGTCTTCCATTCTAGGATACTCTCTTGATAATGTAACGATATGCATGGCCGCGCTCAGCGGCCCCCATAAAAATACTCTCATAATTCATCATGGAGGTAAAGAAGGCTCACCACACCTTCTTCAGCCCCTTCCTACACACCCCATAATCCCTAACCCAGAAGCAGAACATAAACTATCTACCTTAAAACTCAGAATTTTTCGTGCCCAATAAGAGCAGAAAGAATTACAAGATTTAGACTTAAAATTTTCCACGAAGTGACAACCGCTGTCAGCTCTCTTTCAATTCTCTTTATGAGATTCTAACCAGAAAATAAGCATAAAAAGAACTACAGATACGTATACTTTCAATTCTCTTTATGAGATTCTGAGGAAAAGGCGAAAAACTGGGGGTTATTATTAAATAGCCTTGATGCTTTCAATTCTCTTTATGAGATTCCATAACCGGAAGAATATATTTGCGTCAAGAATCGTACACTTTCAATTCTCTTTATGAGATTCCGTTGCAAAAGTGAACGTTAGGTAATCATAGAACTTTCAATTCTCTTTATGAGATTCACAAGAACATTCTCTTCTCCTTTGACAGTCTGAAGGAAACTTTCAATTCTCTTTATGAGATTCACGCATATTCACAATCGAGCAGG
>JAGTQD010000058.1 GCA_018396405.1 Candidatus Bathyarchaeota archaeon | reverse complement strand
ACAGCATACACAAACCAAAATAAACAAAAAATAAAGGAAGCATCAAGCCAAAAACTTAAAAGTAACCGCGGAGATAAATTTTTAAATTGGAGTTTTCTCCATAATATCTTGAAGTAGCGGGGTGGGGTAGCCAGGTTAACCCGCTGGGCTCATAACCCAGAGATCGGACGTTCAAATCGTCCCCCCGCTACCATATAAGTCTTTTCGTACGTCCGCCCGCGTCTTTTGGAGAATATAGACTTATTCAAACCCTGTTGGCTTCTCGCTTCGCATTTGCGCGTTCTCCTTTTTGATCTCCTTAAGCGTCCCTGGTGGAGCGATAATATCTAGCCTTTTTTGCATAAACTTTATAAATGCTTGAGGTTTATTCTGATTGGTGGATTAAAATCCATGTCTTTAAGTGTAGTTTCTGAGGCATGATGATTGATGCTATATTTAGATTCACGTTATTTAGCTCGTATACGGCTTGAGGCTATGCGAAGGCGTGTCTGGTTTAAGGTTCTCTCTAACCTTGAGAGAGGCTTAGTGGATCTTGTGATTAGATTTGTTGATAGACCTAGGAGCACAAAGCTGATAGAAGTCTTAGCTAGGATAATTGTTAAGGTTAAGATGGCTATGATGAGCCCAGTAAAGCGGCTTATGGAGCATGTTGGCAGACCCTTGGCTAGAAAGATTAGTGCGATAGCCTTGAGATGGGGTAATAAGAGCGCAGCGGAATGGGCTGAGGATCCAGGCTTCATAAAATACCTCACGATAATAAATATAAATAATATACCCGGCTTCAGATTAAGCGAAGTTTATCGGCGGGCTAATCTGTGAGAAGGCTTAAATTTTATGCTGTCTTAGAATGCTTGTTCGCTCATAGGTGATTTGGGTTGAGTAGAGATCAAGTTGTGGGCGTGCTTCTTCTTGTGGTTGGTGTGCTCGGAATAATTGTTTATGGCTGGCTCGTCTTCCTAACAGAGTGGTCTCTATTCATCCTACAGCTGTCTGTCTTCATAGCCGTAGCTGTAATACTGGCAATAATTTCGTGGATAGGCTATACGCTTGCGACAACACCTCCACCAAAACCCATAGAAGAGATAGAGAAGGAGATTGAAGAAGAGCTCAAAAGGGTTGAGGAGACCTCTAAATCTGAGACCGAAAAGGCTGGCTAAGGATAACTGAAAATGAACTTTAAGTCTCATTAAATCATATGCCATCATTATCCATGAGATTCGCAGATTTTCATCCATATTTTTCCTACGAGTTTTCTGGGCAAGATAGGGCTGGGCTAGAGAGGGTAGAGCCTTAAATGAGCTGGGTTTTTGACGAGGAGGTTTTAGCGGTCTTAGCGGCCATAGCCATTATCGCCGCCATCTTTGCTGCCTCTCAAACCCTCTACGCTGGCAGGGTTATTGAACCATTCTCTGAGCTCGGTCTTCTTGGCCCCTATGGTAAGATAGGCGATTACCCCAGAAATGTTGTTGCCGGCTCGCCTTTTCAGCTAAATATTTATGTTGGGAATCATGAGGGAAGAGCAATATATTATAGGATTCTCATGAAGATTGGAAACGAATCATCAGTTATAAATGCTTCGACACCCCTCTCCGCCGAGCCAATAATGGATGTAAGAGTTGTCTTAGGGCATAATTCCTCAAAAATAATTCCTATTAGTGTGACGCTTTATGAACCCGCAGTTAACGCTAGACTTGTCTTCGAGATGTGGGTTTATGATGAAGACTCCGGCATTTTTAAGTATCATGGTAGGTGGAATCAGCTGTGGATAAATGTTACGGGGCCAGATACATCGGTTAGTCCACAGAAGCATTATGGCGCATTAAGCCTAAATCCAGGTATTGAGTCTAAGATCGCCGAGGCCTACGTAGCCATTAGGAGAGCCGAGAGGGCTGGCGGAGACACATCAGAAATGATTACGCTTTTAAACTCCGCCATAGAATCGGCTAGCAGGGGAGATTTAGAGGATGCTGAAAAGCTTTTAGAAGCCGTAGCATTACTTGAGCCTAAAGTCACTGAAGCCGGGGTTAAGCTGAGTAGACTGAAGTTCTACGCAACTATTACTGGTCTAGCCATCGCCTCATCGGCGTGCATCCTCCTATACTTGTACCTTCGGAGCAACATATGGCTTCTATGGGCTATGGCTCATAAGGAGTGGAGAGTTACGTGGTGTGGTAAGGGTGAGAAGAAGGGGGATGGCTGTGAAAGAAAGTGTGGGGGTTCAGCTAACCTTAACTATAAGGGCCAGATATCAGTCGCAGATATGATCAACGGCCCAAGAGCACTTAACCCTAACCCCCGCGCGGCTGCGAGGGAGCTCTATAGAATGGTGAAGGCTGGAGTCATCAGGATCTATGACCCAAAACCACCGAAGACCTTCTCATCTTTCCTTGTCTCCAGATATAATGCTGGCTTCATATCAGCATCGCTAATATTGGCTCTGGGAATAATATGTATCTACATATCTGAGCCTCTAAGAATCTCCATGGGTGCTAACAGCTTTCACCTACTGTTATCCACATTATCCGCGGCTGTTATCTTCATGAGGTATGCTTTGGGAAGCATAATTGTCCTCTTTTTGCCGGGCTATTCGCTTGTGGAAGCCCTGTATCCAAGCGAGGGCGATCTAAGCCCCCTTGAGAGATTAGCCCTATCGATCGGGCTCAGCCTGGCCCTCGTTCCATTAGTAGGCTTAATCTTAAACTATACTCCTTGGGGCATAAGATTAAACCCAGTAATTGCGGCGATCTCTGCACTAACGATATTGCTCCTGCTGGTGTCGGCATATAGAAAGCTCATGCTTCTAAAGTCGAGGGTGTCGACCAACTATAACTGATTAAAGCGAAGCATATATAATACTGAGAAAATAATGGCGTTATAGCCTGAATATTTAATGGAGCTTAATAATCTTAAGGCTAAAATTTTTGAGCTGCTGCACTTTAACAGGAAGGCTGAAGAGGACTCGAAATGGTTTACAAGCATAGAAACCAAGCATAGAAACTGAGCTCGTCAAGCTCAGTGTAGACATGAATGATCTTAGGGGAGACATGATCTCAAGTCTCGATTTGCTTAGGGGTATGGGGCCTGATAAATTAGTGATGATGCCCTCCGTGGATGAGGATGCGCTAAAGACTGCTAGGCTACTGCAAATGTAGGTTTATACTAGCATTTAGGGCTATTTATGCCTGAGCCAGCTCTTCACTTTTCAGTTATATTTGCCCTCTCAGCGCCGAGGTTAGGTATTAAAAAGACTTTAATACTCTCGGCAATAGCTCTTCTACCAGACCTAGATGCGCTATTTCATGTCCATAGATCAATGAGCCACTCTCTCATAATATTGGGCTTATCTTGGCTATTGACTTTAACAATTATCTATACTATAAAGCGTGAATACATCGGGTTTGGAATTCTATGCTTCTTAGCTCTTCTAAGCCATCCCATAATGGATCTCTTCCAGAATTATACGCCGATACTTTATCCAATCTTAGACAGGAGCTTATGGGTTAGGTTTAATGGGAGTTTTCTCATCTCGTCTGAGGGCTTTAGTCCACGGTTCTCAGTTAGCCTTGTGGACGCGCCCACTATTTTTAGGCCTTTTCAATATCTTGATGCACCAATATTTACGAGCGAGGGCTTTCTAATATCACTTCTACTCATAATTGTCCCATTGTTCCTTGAAACTAACGCTTTTAGAAGAACTGCCGCTCTTACCAGAATTGTTGGAGACACAGCTAGCCCACCCATAAACTCTTTTAACAGCGCTTTCTGGGCAGATAACATGAATATACAGAATGAGGCGAACAGCCCCATATCGAAGGATATGGTCACCGTTGTTATTCCAACGTTAAATGAAGAGAGGGGTATAGGGCTGGTTATTGATGAACTTTTAGCCGAGGGCTATAGGAATATTCTTGTTGTCGATGGCTACTCAAAGGATAGGACTGTTGAGATAGCTAAGTCCAAGGGCGTTAATGTCGTTTACCAGAGGGGTGTTGGCAAGGCTGGCGCTATTATAACAGCGATAGAGCTGGTTTCAACACCATACATGCTTGTCATGGACGGGGATTATACGTATGATCCAAAGGATGTGGAACGCCTACTAAAACATGCTGATAATAGCGATGAAGTTATAGGCCATAGGGTTAATAGGGAGAATATTCCGCTGCTCCATAGAATTGGGAATTGGATCATAAGCCTTGCATTTAGCATAATGTTTGGGAAGCGCATAAGGGATCCTTGCAGCGGAATGTATCTCCTAAGGACAGATGTCGCTAAGAATCTTGAGATAGCGTCTGGCGGTTTTGATGTTGAGGTTGAAATAGCTGGGCAGATCGCCTCACTCGGCAGGATCGTTGAGGTTCCAGTAAGCTATCGTAGGCGTGTTGGCGAGGGCAAGCTTAAGGCGTGGAGAGATGGCTTCAGGATACTTATGACCGCCATGAAGGTTATGTGGCTCTATAACCCTGCATTCCTCCTCTCAGCTTTAGCATCATTTTTGACTATTCCAGGGGCAGCGATTCTCATATGGCAGCTCGCGCTAAGATATCTTTACGGTGCTGGAGCATGGTCCCTCGGTTGGTCCTGGTTTGGCCTCGTCCTCTTCATAGCTGGTCTCCAGGGAATCACCGTGGCAGTAACTTCCCTAACGCTTAAGAGGATAGAGCGCAGGATACTCCAGGCGCTTAGGGAGATGAGGGTGGGTGGTAAAAATTGAGCTGGGATGATCTAAGTGGCTGATAAGAGTAAAGATATAGCTGAGCCTAAGGTTTTCATCATCTCCATTGGTCTAATTGCTTTTGCTGAGGTAATGACTTACTTCGTGAACCCAGGGTATGGGCTGTTCGTACATTCATCCCTACTAATTATTCTGCTAGCATTGTCATCCCTTTCACATGAATCTAACCCTGGCTCAGACATCTTCTTGGCTTTATCGCTAGCACCCCTCTTAAGGATAGTTAGCTTATCCTTACCGCTCACTTCCCTCCCAAAATATACTTGGCACTCCATCTCTGGGGCGATTATGCTTGCGGCTGCAGCAGCTCTCATGAGGATTCAGGGCCTGAGTCTAAGGGATGTTGGACTAACTTTCAATAGTCCTTTAGCTCAGCTAGCTCTAGGCTTTATGGGAGTACCATTAGGTGTACTAGAGTATTTAATACTTAGGCCTGAACCGCTGGCTCAGGAACTCCCCCCAGCAGGCTGCGTACTTCTAGCTCTCGCCCTCATACTCTTTACCGGGTTTGTTGAGGAGCTGGTTTTTAGGGGCATAATGCAGGGCATCGCTGTCAAGGTTATGGGCTGGAAGGCTGGGTTATTAGGCGTAAACACGATCTTCGCTAGCCTTCATATAGGATGGTTCTCGGCCCTAGACATGATATTCGTCTTACTCGTCGGGCTCATCTTTGGGTACATAGTGCTCAAGACCGGAAGCATTATTGGTGCAAGCATCTCTCATGGGCTCACTAACGTGGCCCTCTTCATTATTGTTCCACTCCTATGGAAAAGCTTATAAGCAGTGGACAGTAAAATAATGGTTTGAAGGGAAAGACAAATGATATCTTCGATTACCACCACGACCACAGTCGCCGTGACTTTTGGGGCTACTTTAAGCCTCGCAGCCACTATACTGCTCATATCACTTTTAGTCTTGAAAGAAATGTTATCGGTTGATTCCAAACGAATAGCTTTAAACCTTGAAGGGCGCCTTAATGTGGCTATCTGGCCACTCTTAATGGTTTTCTTAGTCATAGTAGCTGTGAAAATTCTGGAGATTCTTGCCTAAGAGGGCTCGTTAACCTTTTTGAGTTAACATGAGAGCTATAGCCCTCGTTACTGGCGGCGCCGGTTTCATCGGAAGCCACCTCGTGGATAGGCTTCTACTTGAAGGCTGGGGTGTGAGGGTTCTCGATAATTTTACTAGTGGGAGTCTTGAAAACCTCCGCGGCCACATCGGCGATGGAAGTGTTGAGGTTTTAAATATGGATTTAAAGGATCCTAAAGCTGCTCTAAGTGCCGTTGAGGGTGTTGAGGTTGTTTTCCATTATGCGGCTAATCCGGAGGTGCGGGTTAGCGCCACAAATCCCGACATCCACTTTAATGAGAATGTTGTGGCAACATTCAATCTCTTAGAGGCTATGAGGAGGGCACGTGTTAGACAGCTTATTTTCGCCTCATCGAGCAGCGTGTATGGTGAACCAGCTGAAATACCCATAGATGAAGCAGCGCCCATAAAACCAATCTCCGTTTATGGTGCTAGCAAAGCGGCATGCGAGAACCTTATACATGCCTACAGCCATTTGTATGGGTTAAAGGCTGTTGTGCTCCGTTATGCAAATGTTGTGGGTCCTAGACTTAGGCATGGCGTGGTCTACGACTTCATAATAAAGCTGC
Organism: Candidatus Bathyarchaeota archaeon; assembly: GCA_018396405.1. Classification (GTDB taxonomy): domain Archaea; phylum Thermoproteota; class Bathyarchaeia; order Bathyarchaeales; family DTEX01; genus DTEX01. The sequence goes on along the minus strand of JAGTQD010000058.1, from coordinate 2,456 downwards.
TTAGGGATCCAAACCTCCTGGAGATTTTAGGTGATGGGGGACAGATGCGGAGCTATATATACGTAACGGATGCTATAGAAGCCACAATGATTGCTTGGAAAAAGTCCGCTGGAACCTTTGAGGTCTATAATGTTGGGGGCGAGGATTGGGTGAGCGTTAATGATGTCACCGATGTTATCACAGAAGTTATGGGGCTTAGGGGCGTAAGGCGCGTGTATAAGCCTATCCTGCACGGTGTGGGCTGGCCTGGAGACGTTAAACGCATAGCCCTATCAATCGATAGGATTAAGGCCTTAGGCTGGAAGCCAAGGATGAGGAGTAGGGAGGCGCTGAGGGAGGCTGCAAAGAGCATTTTAAGTGAGATCCGTGAAAGCGCTAAACCATAGTGTATGGAGATGGGATGCGGATCAACAATAAAAAGCTTATATTTTTGTCTTTCGGTTCTCAAGTTGGTTGAGACCATATGTCTATAACCCCTGAACTCTATGACTTTATAGTGAAGGTTGTTGAGGATAAGGTTAGGGATATTAGGGTTACCAGGGAGGAGTTTGATCGTCTAAGAAAAGATATGGATGAGCATTTTCGTAGGTTGGAGGATGCTGTAGCTGGATTAACCGAAGCCCAGCGGAGGACTGAAGAAGGGCTAAAATCCTTAGCCGAAGCCCAGAAGCGAACCGAGGAGGAGTTAAAGGCCCTTGCTGAGACACAGCGCCGAACTGAGGAGAGACTTAATGCTTTGGCTGAGGCTCAGAAAAGGACTGAGGATGAGCTGAAAGCTCTTGCTGAGGCCCAGCGGATGACTGAGGCTAGACTAAGTGCTTTGGCTGAGGCTCAGAAAAGGACTGAGGAGGCTATTATGAAGCTTATAATTAGTCTTGATGCCCTTAGAGTTGAGGTTGGTAGACTTAGCGAGACAGTTGGCTTCGGGCTTGAAGATATTGCTAGAGTTGTTCTGCCTGGATGGGTTTATGCGAGGTTGGGGATTAGGGTTAGTGATCTTAGGAGGGAGTTTATTAAGGTCGATGGGAGGGAGGTTGAGGTCAACCTTTATGGTGAAGGAGAACTTAAGGGGGAGAAGATAATTATAGTGGGCGAGGTTAAGTCTAGAATCTATGGCTCTGATGTTAAAGAATTCTACGATAATATATATGTACCTATAGCTAGGATGGCTGAGGCTAAAGTTATCGGGATACTTTTCGGCTACTTAATCCATCCGTCTGCTAAGAAGCTCTCTGAAGAATTAGGATTGCATGTAGTGGTCTCCTACGAATAGGCTTAAATATAATTCTTTCTCCATCATTGGGAGCGCCTTTATAATGGTTGGAGCTGGAGCATAATTATGCCTGAAGAGGTTATAGGCACACTCACTTTCCAGCTTAGATACAGAAGTAAGGCAACATATAATAGGCTGGGAAATATAATAATGTATGTGTGGGCGCAGGATGGAGATTAGCGAGCTCAAGGCTAAGTTCTTCACACTGCTCCGTGAGGATGTAGAGTTCAGGTATGCTGTAGCAGGCCTGCTTGGTCTGGAGGAGATCCTTCGTAGGCTTGATAGAAATGAGACCGAGTTGGTTAGGCTTAGAGAGGACTTTAATAAAATGAGGGAGGATTTTAATAGAAAGGCTGAGGAGGACTCTAAGAGGTTCGCCGCCATTGAGGCTGAGATAGCTAGGTTAAGGGAGGACATGATCGCTGGCTTTAAGAGATACGACGAGGAACTCGCTAGGCTTAGGGCCGATATGATTGAGGGCTTCAAGAGACATGATGAGGAGCTCGCCAAACTGCGCGAAGACATGATCGCTGGCTTTAAGAGATACGACGAGGAACTCGCTAGGCTTAGGGCCGATATGATTGAGGGCTTCAAGAGACATGATGAGGAGCTCGCCAAACTGCGCGAAGACATGATCGCTGGCTTTAAGAGATACGACGAGGAACTCGCTAGGCTTAGGGCCGATATGATTGAGGGCTTCAACCTGCTTAGGAGACATATTGATGCTTTAGGCGCTAGGTGGGGGTTGCTTAGCGAGCAGGCGTTTAAGGAGGGGCTCAGAAGCCTAATTGAGAAGGAGTTCGGCTTCAAGGTTGAGAAGTGGGTTAGGTGGGATAGTGAAGGCTATGTTCATGGCCACCCAAGCGACGTCGATGTAGACATTGCAGTGCACAATGAAAGAATTATTCTAATTGAGATCAAATCTCATGCGGGCCGATCAGATGTTTCAACGTTCAAGCGTAAGGCAGAGTTTTATGAGAGGGTTGAGGGCAGAAAGCCTGATAGGCTAATAATCGTTACGCCATACGCTGATGAGAACGCCTTAGAAACAGCCAAACAACTACAAATAGAAGTTTACACAGGAGTTTAGCACAAGCCCAAAATGCCTGAACCAGCCTTACACTTCTCGGTTATCTTCACTTTAACTGCACCTAGGCTTAGCGTTAGGAGGGCCCCGCTTTTA
>JAGTQD010000057.1 GCA_018396405.1 Candidatus Bathyarchaeota archaeon | reverse complement strand
TAAAAACCCGAGAACCAAGTAACTACCGGGGAGGAAAAGCGGGGTAGGGCAGCCAGGTTAGCCCGCCGGGCTCATAACCCGGAGGTCGGAGGTTCAAATCCTCCCCCCGCTATCACAAAGATCTAATATATCAGGCTGATGGGTGCGTAAGAACTTATCGATCTTTTGCATGAATTGGAGCGTGATAATGCTAAGTAACGTCAGCAAAAACGTGATCATAACATAAATTAACTATTTAGTTAATTCTTGATTATTTTTTGATGACGTTTAGAAATTTCTTTGGTCTTTTCAGGCGCAAGCTGAATTGTTTTTATCAGAATTTCTCCACGGCTTAGATATCTTACTATCTATCTATGATATACTATCCATACTTAACTATAATCACCAGCAGTATCACTGATAATATAAAGCAGACCCAGAGGGAGATGTATTTCTCCAAAAACCTCATCCACAATAGATGTAGCAATATCAACAGTGCTATTCCTAGGAATATTCTATCGCCCATCGAGGTTCTTAAACCAATCTTTTCAAGGAAGCCCATTTTTCCACCTCCTAAATCTTCCCGAACGCGAATCCCGCCACAAGCGCCCTTCTAACAATTAGCAATATTATGAGGACAGGTATGATTGTTCCAACAGTCATCGTGGCAACATACTCCCACTCGATTCCAACAGTTGTTAAAGCGAAGTCTCCTAGGGCTACAGTCATCAACTTAGTTCCCGGTCCTGCCAGTATCATACCAAATATGTAATGGTTCCAAGCGAAGAGCCATGTTAACAATCCAGCTGTAACTATGCCAGGCCTTGCTAATGGCAAAACTATCCGGAATAATACGCCAAGGGGTGATAGCCCGTCTAACATTGATGCCTCCTCAACTTCTTTAGGAATGCTTTCGATAGCCGCGACAAGCAGCCATATGCTTAGGGGTATGTTAAACACGCAATATGCTAATATTAGCCCGAGATAGGTTCCGGCTAGTTTGAGAAAGCTGGTTAATACGTAAAGCGGGAGTAAGAAAGCGGCGGGTGGCGCCATTCTGTTTGTTAGGATCCAGAACAGAAGATGTCTTGAAGATCTCAATCTAAACCGAGTAAGGGCATAAGCTGCCGGAATCGTGATTGCTAGAACTAGTAATGAATTCCCCGTCGCCACTATAAATGAATTTAGAACATACTCATAGTATTTCCACCTGACGAAGACGTGGTAATAATTTTCTATTCTAAAGCTTGTTGGGTATAACGGTGCCTCGCCGACTATTTCTGCTCTAGGCCTTAAAGAGCAAACTATTGCCCAGTATATTGGAAATACCGCGAAGACTGCTAATATTGTTAATCCGATTATTAACATTACGAGAGAGGCTATGCGCCGCATATTACAACTCCCCCACCAAGTTTCCTCTCTTTAATATCGCAATCATCAACCAACAAATAGTTATCGTTATGTATAGCATGATCAAAGAGAGAGCGCTGCCCATCCCATAATCTGTTTCAAAAATCACTCTCCTCACTATATCAATAGATACGGTTCTGGTCGACCAGCCAGGCCCTCCACCCGTGAGTATCCATATTTCATCAAATATCGAGAACGTATCCATAAATCTTATGAAGATTACCGTCAATAACGGGGTTTTGATTAAGGGTAATACTACATGCCTGAAAACCTGTCTATAAGTTGCTCCATCAACTTTACATGCATCCAGTATATCTGGTGGTATTGAGACCAGCGCTGGGAGAAGGGCTAGCGCGATAAATGGTGTCCAACGCCAAGTATTCATTAATACTATTGCTGTGAATGCGGACCAGAATGATGACATGTAATTGAAGTTTATTCCAAATAGACTAAGAATCTTCGGTATTGGCCCAATTTCCGGACGCAATATTAAAGTCCAGATAGTTCCTACAGCTATTGGAGCAACTCCAAGGGGCAGCGCAAAAAGTACTTGAAAGAAGTCTCTACCCTTAAATCTTCTAACCAACATTAAAGCTATAGCTAATCCCAGTGGAATCTGGATCAATAGGCAAACCGCGGTTAGTAAAAGAGTTACTCCAAAGTAATAACCAATTTCTGGGTTGGAAACAATGTTCCTGTAATTATCTAGACCTTTAAAGATTGGAGATGGCCTAGCAGCAACTATGTAAAAGTGAAATGAGTTCCATAAAACAGGAAAGAGCGGAATTATTCCAACAAGAAGTAAGACTATAATTGTTGGTAATAGGAAAAAAAGGGGGTATTTCTGGTTCATCTCTTTTCTCCGCTCCGGTGTGCGCTGGTTGAGCTTCTTAGTATCCTAGGGCTTCAAGCATATCATCTATCTCTTTAGCCAGTGCATCGAGGCCTTCTTTGATGCCTACCTCTTTCGCAACTATCTTGTGGATCCACTTGTCGTAAAATCTTTCGATTAGCAGTTTATGCTCTCTAAATGGCGGGGCAGGCGCCCACATCCAGTCTTTCTCCTTTACGAGGCTGAAATAGCCAGTTTTCTTGTCTATGTCCGATCCTACCAATTTATCAAGAACGGACTTTCTGGTCGGAGCGAAAGCCTTAGTCGCTGTAACCATGGCATTTTCTCTATTAGTCATATATTGTATGAAGAGGAAGGCTGCCTCCTTATTCTTAGAAGAATATGGAATACCGAAAGCTCCTCCATCGTAGTATCCCACATAGGCCTTCCAGTAATCGGTCTTAGGCCTTGCTAAGACCTCTTTCTCTGCATCAGGGGTAAGCGGCGGGAGAGTGCATCTAATTCGTAAGGCTGGATTATCTCTTAAAGCTGCTCCAGCAGATTCGGAATACTCGCAAGGTCCATGTGGAGTCCTACCTGCCGCCATGGCATCGACATTTCCTCCCCAAGAGAATGTTTCCACCTCAGGTGGAGCGAGCTCTCTTAAAGCGAAGAAGTCTTCGAAAGCTTTTATAGCTCTACTGGAATTCAGCGTTCCGCCCTTTTCTACGGATGCTCTCATCTTTTCAAGACTTATTCCCCAAGTATAGACGCCGTGCGCCGGGAAGAATCCTTCAACGAAGAGATAAGGCAGCGTAATGCCGATCATTTGGAATCCACAGCCGTAAACCCTTGGCTCACGAGTCTTGCCCCATTCAAAGAACTTCCGGGATAGTTCTATAAACTCCTCCCAAGTTTTAGCGGGCTTTACACCTAGCGCCTCATAGTAGTCCTCACGATACCAGTAAGTCTTGAGGAAGGCCTCATATGGATAGCCGTATATATGCCCAGTTACAGGATCTTTGAAGGCATCGGCAAACGACGTGAAATCCTCCACATCGCACATCGGATCAACTAAGCCTGGATTTCTCTGAGCAAATAGTGTTAAATCCGTTAACCACCCTCTACCTAGATAAGTGTAGATTATGTCTTGCTCCACATAAATTGCGTCATATACGCCGGTGCCTGCCTCCATATCCGTGATCTCCTTAGCGTACATATCACCCCATGATACGGCTTCCCACTCAACATGTATGCCTGTTTCCTCCTCAAACTTTGGAAGTACTTCTTCTTTTAATGCCACGGCAGGGGGCGTATTTTCAGTTACGACCCTGATAGTGGTTCCCCTATATGGTCTAGCAGCCTCTTTGTAAGAAAAGACCCTAGTCGGAGTCGGCGGCGTGACCGTAACAGTTGGCGTCGGAGTTGTGACCGTGGCTGTTGGCGCCGTAACCGTAACAGTTTCAGTTTTCGTTACAGTCGTTGGCACGGTCATTGTTACAGTCTCCTTTACAGTTTCTCTAATCGTAGTTGGCGCAGCAGCCGCGCTTCCAGCATAATATCCTCCAACTCCCGCAACCACACCTGCAACTACTACGCCAATAGCAACTTTAGCAGCAGTTGATAAAGCCCCTCTTCGGGACATCTTTCTTTTCAAGAATGCTTCTCCATTGTTTATCTTCTTACTATTTTTCATATTTCTTCCCCCTCAACTTTTTCAGCTTCTTATGGAAGCTGACCAAATATAAATTTTACTCACGAGTATGACGGAACAGTCAATTATCTCGTAATCAGCTTACAAAATTTTCGAGTTTTCAAAATTCTCTCAAGCCTTGTTATGTCGCCGAACATCATGTGAAGAATAGCATAATCCCTACATTCTTTGATGGTCATTAATGTGTAGCCTTTTCTTAGCGTAATGTGTGTTAAGATCAACTCGGTCACTCATGGATTTTTCAGCCATGAAAATATCTTTTCCATAAGTGTTCCCTTGCCGTGTCCAGGTCATTTAAGAGTAGTGGTATTTCTTGAAGATGGATTCCACCGAGAGGACTTAGGAAGATTCTAAGCCATAATTTCAAGTTAATAGTTTCTAAAAGGTCCAAAAATTATATACAAACACAACGACTTTCAATGAAAACGTAAAAGACGTTGAGAGGCATATTTATAAAAGTTAGAAAACAAATTAAATAATGTTTATATCATTGATGGAAGAATTTCATAAATATGAAAGCTGCAGTTCTTCACGCCCCTAGAAAACTAATCTTTGAGGAAAGGCCTGAACCGGCGATTTCATCAGGCGACGAGGTCCTAATTGAAATTAAGAATGTCGGGATATGCCATTCTGACGTCCACTATTACGTTCATGGACGTATAGGAGATTTTATCGTAAAAGAGCCTATTATATTGGGGCATGAATGCTCAGGAGTGGTTATAGAGAAAGGAAAGGATGTAAGCAATGTTGACATAGGGGATAAAGTAATAATTGAGCCCGCCTCACCGTGTAGGAAATGCCCTAACTGCAAAACCGGGCGTTATAACATTTGCGAAAACCTCCGCTTTATGGGTACACCACCCACTGATGGGGCTTTCCGCGAATACGTTGTTTGGCCTTCCGACTTCGTTTATAAGATGCCTGAAGATATGAATTTTGAGGAAGCAGCTCTTATAGAGCCTTTCTCCGTCGCACTTTACTCCGTTAAAAGAGCAGGGTTATCCCCCGGTAGTCGTGTAGCAATTCTTGGAGCCGGCACAATAGGATTAATGACACTGCTGGCTACGCGCGAATGTGGAGCATCCGAAATTTTCATCACAGATATTGTCGACTATAAATTAAAGCTAGCTGAGAAATTCGGAGCAACGGCTGCTATTAATTCGAAGAAGGAGGATCCGGTTAAGAGCATAAAATATCTCACAGATGGACGTGGCGTGGACGTTGTATTTGAGGCGGTCGGAATCGACACGACTTTTAATCAAGCGCTTAAACTGGTTAAAGTTGGTGGGAAAGTGGTGGTTATCGGACTTGGATTTAAAGAACTGAGTACGGTGCCTGTAATCGACATACCGACCAAGGAACTCGACATCATTGGAATCTTGAGATACGCGAACGTTTTTCCCGAAGCCATAAGGTTGGCGGCACATAGAAAATTGCCCTTGACCAAACTTATAACGCGTAGGCTTGATCTCCCCGAATTGGTAAAAGGCATGGAAGCGATAGCTGAGGGAAAAGAAGATGAAGTGAAAGTGATGATAAGGGTTAGGTGAGGTAATTTTGAAGGCGATGGTCCTTGATGGCGTTAAGCAGATGAAACTCGTGGAACTTCCAGACCCTGAACCAGGGCCCGATGAAGTGATAGTAAAGGTGGCCTACTGCGGTGTTTGCATGACTGATGTTCACATGTATTTCGGAGAATTTCCCGTTAAAACTCCAGTAGTGCTTGGACACGAATGCTCGGGGATTATTAGTAAAGTAGGAAAAGAGGTTACTCGTGTAAGCATTGGAGATCACATAGCTCTAAATCCAATTATTCACTGCGGTGTATGCGAATATTGCCTAGGTGGCAGAACTAATCTATGCGAGAACGGATTGGTCGTAGGAGGAGCAGGAGAGCGTATAATAAATGGAGCTTATGCTGAGTATGTAAAAGTTCCTGAAAGAAATGTAATAAAATACGATAAACATGTTCCATTGAAGTATTCTTCATTAACTGAGCCCTTAGCCTGTGTAATTCACGGCATTAGACTCACAGGAATTGAAATAGGGAATAGCGTTGTGATAATAGGAGCCGGGCCTATAGGATTATTATTCACCCAATTGCTGGCGATAAGTGGAAGCTCAAGAATCATAGTACTGGACTTGAAAAATGAAAGACTTAAAGTGGCTGAGAAAATGGGAGCCTCTCATGTAATAAATCCAAAGGAGACCAACGACGTGGCCAAGGACATTAAGGAATCTTTAGACGGAAGTCTCGCGGACGTGGTTATCGAGGCTGTAGGCTCCATTGCAACTGTTAAAGAAGCATTCAGATATGTTAAGAAAGGCGGTAAGATATTAATATTTGGCGTTCCTCCAAAAGGTGCCTTAACCACTTTTTCGCCATTCGATGTGTACTTTACGGAGCTTAAAGTAATAGGGGCATACGCCTTTGCCACCGAGGACTTTAAAAAATCAGTTGCAATGATATCAAGTAACAGAGTTAACTTAGATCCGTTAATAACAGAGATTTATCCTCTTGAGCAGCTTGAGAAAGCGTTCGAAAGCGCTAAGAGAGGAGATGGCTTGAAAAAGCTCATAAGCGTGTCAGGAGATTAAAATGCATAACCGCTTATGAAGCTGAAGGCGTGCGCAAGGGCATATTTATTATTGTGTTATATCTGGAAAGTAGCCAATAATTGTTTCTTTATACCTTAATCTCCTCTGTGGGTGGGGGGAATATCGTCAGAAACAGTGCATCATCGCTTCTGAAATTTTCCAAGAAAACGAGAAAGTCTTTAATGGGATATGGTGATTTCGGCGGTAGCGTTTTTTCTATGAAATTGACGGGCTCCACCGCTGTTATTTCATGGAAAAGCCAGCTTAGCCCTTTAAATACACCATCTAAAGCTCTTCCACCTCTTAAAGAAATAGAATATGCGATGAGCTTCTTTATCTCCTCGGGATTATTCTCAGTTTCTCTTAAGCTTTCAAATTCTGTTATGAATCTTTTGGCATGAGAATATTCCATTGGACGGTTATTAGCAGTAAAGATCGCTCTTATAATCTTTCTAAATGCTATGATTAAGTCATTATTTTTTAATGGAAGTGGTAAAAAGTTCTGAAGATTCTTTAAATCGAGGTCAACATATACTATAGAATATGCATCTGCCAGTGCCTCTTCTAAGTTAGGATGCCCCATCTCTCTTCTCCTCTCATATATCTTGACTCTATACTCCTCATACCTATTTTCTACCATTAATCTACATGCTCTTTCAACTAGATAATGGAAAATTGCATGCCTTCTAATGGCGTGAGAAAAAGCATATCTAAAGGCTTTAATAAGCTCCTCGCAAGGAGCCCCCAATCCCAAACCCTCACAAACATTATACAAGTTTTTATCAGCATAAAGCGCGATTTTTTCAACATCATACAGTATCTTTGACCCAGAAGGGGGTGCTCTTATCTCTGATGTTACTGGGTAATAATTGGCAAGAACATCTGTCGCCACTGAGAAGTCATAATTGAACTGACTAAAGTCTAACGTTCTTATATCCATAGATCTGAGATCTTCTATTTGCAGTATTTTGGCAGCGGTTTGCTCCAGTGATACTTTATGTGATAGAACTTTCTTTAGCACCTCCTGCCAGGTCATTCCTGACATTCTTCTGCACAGTCGTATTTAGATGTTCCCGGTTATAACGCGCTTTTTGGTTAAAGTTAATTTTTAAGAAGATGTTATGAGCACTCTTTCCCGATAAAAATCATTGCGGCGATTACCATATTGTGTAACCTCCATCGACTATGATGTTTTGTCCGGTTATGTAATCAGATGCGCTTGAAGCAAGGAAGATAGCCGCGCCAACAATGTCCATTGGTCTTGCAAATCTACCAAGTGGAATCATTTCTCTCCATAATTTCTCATATTCACCATGTTCTCTCAGGAATTTTTCAAGTGGTGGTGTTAATGTGTATCCAGGGCTTATAGAGTTTACATTAATACCGTATTTACTCCACTCTGCCGCTAGGCTTTTTGTTAACATTATGACCCCAGCTTTAGATGTATTATAATGGCATTGAGGCTGAGGCTTGTTAACGATTAGGCCTGACATGGATGCTATGTTTATTATCTTACCTCCTTTTCTCTTCTCAATCATATGTTTGCCAACTGCTTGACATGTTAGGAAGACGCTTTTAAGGTTGACGTCAATCATCCTGTCCCAATCCTCTTCGCTGAGCTTTTCGCTCTCCATCCACTGAAATATTCCATGAGAATTTACTAAGATGTTTATTTCATTGAACTCTTTGATCACCTCTTTTATGGCTTTTTCAACCTGATCTTTTATCGATAGATCTGCTTTTATAACTAATGGCTCAAAGTTGTACATTTCCTTGAAAATTTTCACAGCATTTTTTAATCTGTCTTCGTGAAAGTCTATTAACGCGATTTCAGAAGCCCCATATTCTTTAAAACCAATGGCAATGGCAAGACCTATTCCTCCTCCACCGCCCGTTATTATTGCTTTCTTATTTGAAAGGTCGAAAAGTCTTCGCATCAATGTAAGGTCGAGATCGTTTATGATTATATTTTTCATATTCTCTTGTAGTAGCCCTTAAAGTTCTTCTATATAAGCCTTCATATTTCAATTTCATGTAATGAACTTTTGAACTTTAGTTTTCAGGTCTTTCTGGAAGATGACTTGCATGATCAAGAGCTTTACGCTATGCGAGAGTTCTATGATGAGATGGGATGCGTGATCGGCAAGCCAATCCATTTCAAGGCTCAAAAAGAAAGTGAAGGGCTTACTTTTTACTTTGTTCAAGTTTTGAATTGTGTGTAGTGGCAGTTTCCGCAGTAGTATCTGTCTCCGTGGTCTGCCATTATGTATCCTCTTCCGCATCTTGGGCAGAAGACTATGCTCGCCGCCAGCTTTCCTCCCTCTATCCTGTATTTTTTCCAGAGGTTTGATTG
>JAGTQD010000056.1 GCA_018396405.1 Candidatus Bathyarchaeota archaeon | reverse complement strand
GCTTACTGTTCACTTTTACGCCCAAAACCTCCATCTTCCCATAGTTTCCGAGGATTATGCCAAAAACTAGGGCGGATAAGGTTCCGCCACCACCGAGAAACTCTGTTCCAGCATAGCATAGAAGTAAAACCGCAAGCGTAAGCATATAAATATACTCTTGCTCCCCAACAACATCCAAAATTTTCACCCAGACGATCCCCACGATGGCCCCAAACATCATGCCCACCGCAAACTTGGCGAAGAGCGAGGATATAGTCTCTTGAATGTTAACGGCGCCCCCCAAAAACATCTTCAGAAAAACTATGACTAGGATTATATTGAGCACGTCAGTGATGGTTGACTCTAGGGATAGAGTCGCCTTCACATCGTCACTCACGCTCAACTTAGATACTAATGGTATGATTATGACGGAGGAGGTCCCGGCGGTCATTGGACCCAATATTAGCGCCTCAATCCAGCTTAGCCCCAGAATAAAGTGGCCAAAAATTGAGACAAAAAGTGTCGCAAAAATTACATAGAGAAAACCCAGAACCGTTGCCCTAAAACTCTGCGCAAGAACAGTATATATCTCCATACCTAAACCGCCCTGAAATAGGATCAGCATAAGCGCTAATGCTGCAAATGTAGGCGTTACTAGCAGAAAGTCTTCAGGCGTAAAGAGTCCAAGTAAAGGTCCGAAAATAATGCCCGTTAAAATTAGAAGTAGGATGTCTGGGAAGGCTATCTTTTTAAATATGAGATTAGCTAGGAATCCTACAAATATTATTACACCAGCGATGGCGAACACCATCGATATTTCGACCATAAAGTCCCCTCCTAGAGCGAAGAATTGTAACTTGAAGAGGTAATATAACATTTTCCTCGACGAGGAATTTTAGTGGGTGAGATATTATTAAATAAGCTTTTCCCCGCAGTTTGGACAGAACTTTGCTCCCGGCTGGATATCACTCCCACACTTAGGACACTTGACAAGAGTGGACGCCTGTAGTGAGGCCCCACAGTTTATGCAGAACTTCGCATTGGGCGGGTTCATGGTTCCACATCTGAGGCATGCTGAACCAACGGCTGCTTAAAGCGTAAGTCAAGGTTTAAAACCAGAGGTGAAACGAAGAGTTAACTCTCAAGAAATATCATCGCGCATTTTCTTCTTTTATTCCGCCTATAATACGCTTAATCGCTTCAATGGCTGAAAGAAGGGTCTTAAGAAAATCACTGCTTAAATATCGAAGGATTGCATGTATCGTCAATTAATTTGAGGATTTGAGAGTTCCAACAATAATACTTTCCCTTTTTCTCTGGAGGAGAACGGACTGACGCACCTTTGATGTCTATATGCGTATGCTTGGTTTAACTATGTCTATAGAAGAGCGTTTTTCTCCTTAGTAAACTCCTTATCTTTCTTCTTCCCCCATATTCCAGCCGCCTCAATAAGTCCGGTTGAGAGTGACGTGAGTGTTCTCAAGCATGCCAGTTTCAACATATCTTAAAACTCACCAACCCCAATCATTAGAAGCGTAATGGAAGCTATTTTCAAACCAGCCTCTCATCCGTCCTCTAACCCCCTCAAATAGTAAATGAAGCGCAAAAATTGAAGTTTTAAAGAAACCCTTTAGAATAAGGCTTGAAATTAGCTTCTTTAAAGGAATAAAAGATTTAAAAGTACCTTGCAGTATATACCCGTGTTAACTCAAAATCTTCTGATAGGAATTGCCCCTAATGCTCCCCCTAGGATGGCTTCCAGCAACTGGTTTGTAGTCTCATATTTCATCTAGGCTAGGGTCTCTCTTTAAGAGTATTTTAAGCATTTAGCGCTCCAGATTATTTGTGTGCTCAAATGCTTTTCGAACCCTTAAATATGTTTCATATGTTCTTAGGAGGCTGGTTTGCAAATTTTTATCTGGCTCTACAACATGATTCAGCAACTTTATCAATGGCTTCTTCAAACGATCTATAGACCTTGGTGCTAACCCTGCCAAAATTGCTGCGCCTATAGATGCATCGTGATGTTTTACTACCTCCACCTTTACGTTTAGGAGCGCTGCGATCATCTCCCTTATTAATGCGTTTCTCGACCCCCAACCAACCTCACTCTGCCTATAGTGAAGCCGAGATTTTGGGAAACTATATTGGCGGCTTCTCCAGCGGCGCATGCCAGCCCCCTAAGAAGAGCTAGCATGAGATGCTTCCTTGTATGTAGGCTCTTAACGCCTATGAAGGCGCCGAAGAAACGTAAAGGGTCTTCAAAAACCCTTATGTTTGGGATAAATATGAGCTCCTCCATCTCCCCCTCATCTATCTTTTTAACATGACGCCATCTGCGCAGCCGGTGACGACCGGTGTTCCTTCCCTTAGCTCAGTCTGCTCCGCAGCCTCTTTAGTAAGGTTATTTTCCGCGAGAAGTCATTAAATATCATAATAAATTATGCGTAGAAGTTCAATAATCATTAATTTAATTTACGTTAAGTGGCAAGCGACCCACCTGTTGCCAACCAGCCGGAGCTCTGGTTTTATTTTTTCGCAATCTTCGATGGCATATGGGCATCTTGTGTGAAACTTACAGCCTGAAATTGGTTTTAATAGGCTCGGCACATCAATACTTTTCAATGGAATGCTTTTTCTTTCTCTGGCAATCTTGGGATCCGGCACCGGGATAGCTGCAAGCAATGCTTTAGTGTATGGATGCAGCGGGTTGCGTATTATCTCCTCCGTTTCCCCTATCTCAACAATATCTCCCAAATACATTATAGCGATTTTACCGTTTTTAGCGAAGTATCTTGCTACCCCTAAATCATGAGTTATAAGCAGGAATGTTGTTTTTAATTCCTCTCCAATTTTATGCATCATGTCGAGTATCTCTACTCTGAGGGATGCGTCAAGCATAGATACTGCTTCATCGGCAACTATGAATTGGGGTTTAACCGATATTGCTCTGGCTATGACAACCCTTTGCATTTGACCTCCGCTTAACCTGCTCGGATACCTATCTATAAAATCTTCTGGGGGGGATAAGCCAACCATTTCTAAGAGATCCAGCGCCATTTTCCTTGCCTCGCTTCTTCCCTTAGCTATCTTATGGCGTAAGATCTGCGGTATTAATGCTGCCGATAACTTCTTCGTAGGATTAAGCGCATCATAAGGATTCTGAGGTATTATTTGAGCGTTCCTGCGGAATTCTTCGAATTCTTTTCTGGAGAGGCGCCATATATTTCTTCCTTTGTACAATATTTGGCCAGAGCTTGGTTTTATAAGACCGAGCAAAAGTCTTCCAAGGGTGCTTTTACCACAGCCTGATTCCCCTACTAGCGCTATTTGCTCACCTTCCTTTATGCCAAACGACACTTCATCTACAGCTCTAATTTTTGCCCTAGACTTAAACATCCCTACACTTACTTCAAATTCTTTTGTCAGTTTTCTGGCTTCCATCAAATATTCAGAGATAATTTCACCCCCAATGACCCTATCTTTCCACATAGTATTCGCCTTAAAAATAACTTATTGTACTTATCATTGTGAGAAACCATATTGGTGTCACCACTTATTGTGGTTTTAGCCTGAACGTAAACGCGGATTGAACACTTCCTCCAAGGATCCGGACAGAAAGACCAGTCCAACTTGCAGTAGTATAATACATATTGCAGGAGCTAGGAGGGAAGCTTGCCTTATTGAGAATACTGCTCCCGCATAGTTTACAGCTAGGTTCAGCATTACGCCCCAGTTTTGGCTTTTATAAGGCGCTAATCCGAGCATGAAAAGGCCTACTTGGGCGTAAATTGCTCCTGTGAAAGCGAATATTCCATTTATGATTATGTAAGGCATTATATTTGGCAGTATTTCACTGAATATTATGTGAATCGATGGCATACCGAGACATTTTGCCATTTCTACGAATTCTCTCTCTCTTAAAGAAAGGGTTTGAGAGCGAATCGCTCTTGAAAGAGGTGCCCATGCAGTTATACTTAATATCGCTGCCAGTAGAATCGGATTCGAAGTTCTTAAAACGGAGGCTATAACAATTAATAGTGGGAATCCCGGGATTGTAAGAACTATATCCGTAACAGCCACTAACGCGGAGTCCACTTTACCGCCCATATACCCTGAAAGAATGCCTATAAAAGTAGCTACCGATGTTGTTATTAGGGCAGTTACAAAACTGACAAATAAAACGTCTTGAGAGCCAATTATGAGCATTGCCAGTATATCTCTGCCAAACCAGTCTGTGCCAAGAGGATGTTTAAGGGAGGGGGGTTGCAACGCTTCACTTAGGTTTACGGTCGATGGGTCATATC
Organism: Candidatus Bathyarchaeota archaeon; assembly: GCA_018396405.1. Lineage (GTDB taxonomy): Archaea > Thermoproteota > Bathyarchaeia > Bathyarchaeales > DTEX01 > DTEX01. The sequence goes on along the minus strand of JAGTQD010000056.1, from coordinate 4,794 downwards.
TCACTATCAATGGGCCGACTGTAGCCATTAATGTGAAGAATAAGACTATGATGAGTCCAAATGTTCCTCTTCTGCTCTTCAATATTATTTTTAGCGGATCATACACGAGTTTTTTCAGAGCTTTTGTTAATATTTCTTTGACCTGAACCATATTTTACACCTACCTTTCAATTCTAACTCTCGGGTCGAGGAATCCGTAGAGAAGATCGGCGATGAAATTGGACAGTATTATTGCAAGCGTTGTTATGAGGAAGCAACCTTGCATTAAAGGATAATCTCTCGCTGTAACACTATACGTTAAATAATAGCCTATTCCAGTGTAAGTGAAAATATTTTCTATTAACACAGACCCAGAAAACATGTAGCCTATAGCTATAGCTAGCCTGGTGAATAACGGTATTATCGCGTTTCTTCCAACGTAGGAAAACATTATTCTTTTTCCTTTTAATCCTCGTGCCTCCGCCACCTTTATATAATCTTCTCCTAAAACGCTTATAGTGGCACCTCTCATCTGTAGAATCCAGCTACCTACAGTTGTAATAAGGAAAGAAAGTATTGGTAGTGTTGCATGATGAAATACATTAGATATAAACTCTAAAGTGAACCCTGGGGGGATTCTGGGGTCACGAGTTCCCCTCATGGGGAAAATCTTCCATACACAGGCGAAGAAAAACAGAAAGATAAGTGCCAAAACATAATTTGGTATAGCGTTAGTTATCGTTGAAAATAACGTGATTGTATGATCGGCCTTTGTGTTTCTTCTATATGCTGCAAACATCCCTAAAATTATACCTAGCACAAAGCTTAGAGTTATACTAATGGATAATAGAAAGACGGTCCATGGAAGAGCGTAAGAAATGATTCTTGCTACCGGTACCCCAGTATAAATGTAGGAGACCCCTAAATTACCCCTAATAATCAATTGTAAATACTCAATATATTGTTCCCATACTGGTTTCGAAAAATCTATCTGATAAAGTGAGGAAACCATAATTCTAGCCTGCTCCATGGACATTCCCTGTTGCATATATTGATTAATCATAACATCGATAGGGTTCCCGGGCATTAAACGTATCAAAAAGAAGGTTAAAGTGATAGCTATGTAGAAGGTTGTTAAAAGCGTGATTATTCTTTTAACGATCCACCTCAAGGTTTAACACCACAAAAAATAAAATGAGGGAGTATTTAAAAAATTTTCTATTTTTTACCTCCGCCTTAGCGCCACTACCACGACGGCTATCACCGCTATGGCTACTACACCGATAACACCATAAACCCACGCTGGTATAACTTCTACTATCTTTTCAACTTCTACTGGCTTTTCAACTTCTACTGGTACTTCAACTTTTTCAGGCGGCACAGGTTTCAATGTTCCAGACGCTATTATCCAGCCAAGGGCATGATACTCATCTTTTGCATGCCAAAGATAGAAGAGATCTCCTTTGGGAGGCCACTGCCACCTGCCAAGATAGTATACGTAAGTGCATGGCTTCTCTCTAAGGGTTATCCAAGGCAGATAGTAGTTTGTTATCCATGCGAGTGTCTTAATTATTTCTTTCTGCTTCGCCATATCTACAGTTGATCCAAGCGCTACAGTTAGATCTCTAACGCTTACCACCGTCCCATTCGGAAGCGTGGCGTACTCAAAGCCCTCGCCAACTTGTTCGGGCAGCTCAGGTATTCTTCCCAATTGCACAAAATGCCTATTCCAAGTCTCCCAAGGATGTATCTGGAAGAAGAAGAACTCCAGTCCCATTACGAATTCTCCTCTTCTGAAGACTTCGCCGAACTTTGCCTCATCAATAGTTATCGGGTTCACTATAATGCCCACTCTCGCGAGCTGAGCTTTAAGGTTTTCAGCACAAAGTACCCAGTCAGCCCAAGGCGGATTATAGAGGTCAAACTCAAATCTTGTTTTCCCGTCGGGAGCTATCCATACACCGTCTGGACCCTTAGTGCAACCAATCTTTTTGAGCAGCTCTTCTGTCTTCTTGGGGTCGTAATCGTAGTTGTTTAGGTTATTTTTAGCCCAGTCTTCACCTAGGAATAGGGAAATGTGATCTGCAGTCATTCCACATGGATACTTAGCTGGGAATGACAGATCGGGGTGCGGAGACGCAGCTATAGCTAGCTCTGTGCGGTTAATGGCGTAAGCTATAGCCTGCCTGACCTCAGTAATATTGAGAGGATAAACTCTACAGTTGAACAGTAATATGTTTCCGTGAGTCCACCTGAGTATTGGAACGTATAGCATTGGCTTCATTAAAACCTCTTGGTAAACCGCTGCGGGCAGATCTGGCGAGTTGAAGTCAAAGGCATATGTGAGCATTGGCGCTAATTGCGCTGTTCCTCCAATGTTAACCTGCATAAACTCATCTACATAGACGTTCTCGATGCCTCTCCAATATTCGGATCGCTTAACAAGCCATATATCAGCCTCTGTATACTCCTTTATTTCGAATGCTCCTGTTCCAATAGCTTTCGGCGGCCTGTAGTTTCTTAGCGCTTCCCTCAGTGGAGCCATCTCTTCTTCTGGAGCTCCCCTCTTAATGAGCTCGATTGCCTTATCGCTGAAGTTGCCGAAGACCGAATCTGACCATACGACTGTCCTCAATATGTAAAATTCAGTTAGTATAAACGGTTTCTTTAAGTGGAAGACTACTTTGTAATCACCCTGAGCCTCAACGCTTTCGATGTAATCCCAAATCCACGATTTAACGAGATACCAGCAGTAAAATGTACATACAACATCTTTACTCGTGAAGTCTGTGCCATCACTAAACTTAATGCCCCTTCTAAGATTAACGGTTAAGGTTAATCCGTCCTCGCTTAAAGACCAGCTCTCGGCCAACCAAGGTATCCAAGTCCAGTTAGCCAGATTTATGAAGGCTAATGGTTCAGCGACAAGACCTTCTGGACCAAAGTAGGAGCCTGTGGTGAACGGGTTCCAGTGAACAGGTGGTTTTATTGCAGGTTGACCGTAAGTGAACACTCTTGCCTTCTGCCCTTGTCCTCCTATTTTAGCAATGGGGAAGCTGCCAAAGAGTAGAGTTCCTAGAAGTATTGCAACAAGAAGCAAACCGCGTATTCCGCCGATTTTTCCCGTCAATAATAATTCCCCCTTCGTACAAACTATTTAGGAATCCCTTATAAAAGTTTTTCCAAATTTTAGGTATAAGCAATTTTTAGATTAGTTTTAAAAAGTGTTAAGAAAATATTAGTTGTATGGATCCATCGACTGGTAGAGTGGCTTTTAATATAGGGGTTCTATTAGTTTTTCTAGCGTTGATTCCTTTACCATTCTTAGATTTTAATTCAGCGGAGTTTATCGTCGACGTCATAGCGTTAACCATTTCACTCGCCTTTTTACTATTTGTGTCTTACGACGTCAGAAAACAGGTAAAACAAGCAGGCGTATCGAGAGAAAACTAAAAAACGCTTAATCTTTAAGCGAGAACCAGGATTATTTTATTAGTTTTCTCTCGATCCAGAACCTAAAACAATCATTTATTGTAGAGGTGGCAGGCAACCAGATGCTCTCCTCCCAAATTTAGGAGGGGTGGCGCCACTTTCTTACATATTTCCATCACATATTGGCATCGAGTATGGAATTTACATCCTGGCGGTGGATTCAATGGGTCGGGAACTCCCTTAGATAGAGGCCTAATACTCTCCAAGCTTCCAGTTACTGAAGGTATAGAGTTTAAAAGGCCTTGTGTATATGGGTGCTTAGGCTCATAAAATATCTTCCACACATCTGCTATTTCAACTATTTTGCCTAAATACATTACTGCGATTCTATCGGCTATTTCAGCTAAAACCGGCAGATCATGCGTTATAAACAGCATCGTTAAGCCAGTCTCCTTGTGAATATCTTTAAGCATGTCAAGAATATAGGCTTGTGTTAAAACGTCGAGGGCTGAGGTGGGTTCATCCAGTATTACAAGTTCAGGGTCAAGTATTAGGCTTAAAGCGATCAGCGACCTTTGCTTCATCCCACCACTCATCTCATGCTGAAACAATCTAAGAACTCGGTTTGGGTCTAAGAGAACGTTTTTCAATAGACCTGAAGCTTTAGAAAGCACTTCTTCTCTGTCCACTTTTTCCTCATGATCGAGCACAGTATCAAGAAAATGCTCTTTTATTCTCATCACTGGATTGAAAGATGAGATAGCTCCTTGAAAAACTATCGATATATTCTTCCACCTAAAGTTGCGTAATTCTTCTTCCGAGAGAGACATTATATCTATTATGCTTCCATCTTTTCTTCTAAAAAACACTTTCCCGCTTCTAATGTACCCATTTGGATCAACTTGCCTTATTATTGCACGAGAAAAAACTGACTTACCGCATCCGCTTTCCCCAGCTAATCCTAAGACCTCCCCACGATACACATCGAGACTCACATCATCCACAGCTCTAAGTATTCCCCGCGGAAGTTTGAATTCAACGATTAAATTTCTAACCTCAAGTATTGTTTCGCTCTTACTCTTCTCCTCTAAGTATGATTTCATAAATACTCATAAATGTAATTTGTAGTTTAAAAGTTTTTGGCTTTCTCAGTTAAATCTCCAAAATTCACTAATTAATCTGACTCGCCCCGCTATTAAAGTAATTTGCCCTTGTCTTCCAGAAAAGTCCGGGAAGTCAGGTGAACAATTGATTAAAAATTTCTTGAAGATCGTCAAAGGCTAAACCATTAAAAGTGAAAAATATGTTACGCTTCATAAAAGAAAAGTGAATATAGTGGCGGCTCGCTATAAATTAAGTTCTTCAAAGCCTGACTGGCACCCC
>JAGTQD010000055.1 GCA_018396405.1 Candidatus Bathyarchaeota archaeon | reverse complement strand
TCAGATGCTTGATGACATAGAAAAGCAGATACGCTATACTCTCCTATCTCAAAGTTCTTTTTCGCCTGCCTGATATTATGCTTTGCCTCGCTCCACCAATCTAAGGCTTCTTCTCTTATCATCCACCAATTTTAAGGTTTTTCACAATTTTAAAGCTTTATTGATATCTCTAAGAGTCATAAAAAGACTTAAAGTCCTTTTAAAGGCGGGCAGTCTACGGATACTAGTACTACGGGCGCACTAATTCAAAGAATAAAATTATTGCCAGTAGAAGCTGAGGTTAAACTTATAGGTATGAGTTAGGCATGTTAGATGAGATCTTAATGCTCTAGTTTGTTTGTGTGGGTTTTAACGATAGTTCTATTGATCTCCAGAAAATTCTACGAGACAGTTAAGAAGAAATTAGAATTGAGATCAGACGTCAGCGGAGAACCTATCATGTTGGAGTATACTTTGCCAGAAAAATAATATATGTTAGCTGGGGGTTGTAGCACTAATAATACCAGATTCAATATCTTTAAAACGCCAATAATCCCATCAACCCTAGCGCTATTACTAGCTCTTATTATGCTATATACCACATAAAACAGGAAAGCTCATGTATTGGTTTCAAGACCCAGACAACATTTACGAGGTGAATTTTAGTTTAATGTGGGCTCTAGTGATAGGTGTAGGCTGGTTTTTATCTGGCAGGAACTTCTGGCTGCCGGCAATACCGATATTATTTATGAGCTTTGGTGATGGCGTAACAGAGATGGTTAGAAACCTTTGTTTAAAAGGAGAAGGAAGCATTGGATTGGGAACGTAGCCATGTTCCTAATATGTGCTCCAGTAGGCTACTTCTTAAGCGGCAATATAAGCAGCCCAATCTCAGGGTTAGTGGCAGCCTCGTAGCAAGCCTAGTAGAACACTTTGAGAAGATAGGCAAATATGTAATCGATGATAATATAACAGTTCCACTAAGCAACCTAATAATACTACTCGTAGCAAAGCTTTTAAGCTAGCAAAAGAAGCCTATAAAATAAAAGATTCAAAACTCTTTGGGCATCATGGAATAAAATTGGGGCTATTTTGTAGAATTTCCACAGTAATTGGCGCGTATGCCTATTAATTTTGGAGGTGTGGCAAAAAGGGTCTCTTCTTAGAGATGCTGGTAGACCATTTGGCTGGCTTTTATTACTTTACTGAAGAGCGCAATAGAAGTTTTGCTCCGTCATTTAAACCTCAATAACATGTGATCCCAGCAACCTTAATTTCTAAGGATGCTATTAATATTGGTAGTGTGGCCGCTTGGTTCGAATTGTTGTCTCTAAGTATGGTAGGGTCCCTGATGGAGAGTTGTCTTTAATACTAAGTATTATGGAGGAATGCTATAGTAGGCTCATGCCCCATGAAGTCTCATTAGTAGACTTATACATTTTCGAGAGCTATTCTTTGGCAGGGCCCTTCATTCTGAGGGAGCGGGCGAGCCTAGGCGTTTCAACGACCTCGCCTCTGGAAGAATCTTTCTTCGCTATGCATGACGCCTGGAGAGGTGTCCCAAGAATTACTCTATTTCTTGATAGGCTGAGGGCTCTTCCAGAGCTGGTTAAAGTTGGCGGAATACGCCATGAGGTTGGGCATACAGTTTTGCATGGAGGCTTAGAATATTATTTATTAGCTCTACCAGCATCCCTGCTCCGGGCAATAAACGAATTTAACATCCCCTTAGAGTACGCTAGAAGCATACTCTATTTGGTCTCAATCGCCGTTAAGGACTATGAGGTAACGCGCCTTTTATATACTCATGGCTATATCGATGACCAAGCTGAATACGTAAAATTCTTGTTAAAAGATAATGAAGATGAAGTTCTGTCATGGAAACTTTCAAGGGGGAATAGCCTACTTGAGTCTCTGCATGTTATATCCCTATTGAAGGTTGCCGCATGCGCTGCTCCGCTCCTCGTTGACAAAAATTTTGGAGGAGAGATAAGGACTGGACTTATAAACTATTTAAGTCACCTACCGAAACACCTCCTAGAGGATATGATGGATATTGTTGAGAGAAATTTCGCTGGATTAGGCAATGATACGATCCAAAATATTAGCAGTATAATGGAGAGATGCAATATCATTCTTGACAAAATTTTTAAGAAGTAGTATTGAGAGGTAGTGTGTTCATCTAGTCCTGCATGTTGGACCAGTAATTATTAGGATGATATGTCTCTTAATAAAGGAGATTCAAACCTTTATTTTCTGGTATGTTTAAGAGTTGGATCGAGGAGAATAGGGATCGAATAAGCCTCTATTTTAGGGGGAAGGGAGGCCCTAATCTAAAGCTTAAGTGTCCACTATGTGGTAAGATGCTTCATCGAGTTAATCTCTCTGGAAAATTTGAGTGTAAAAACAGTAAATGTAGACTTGTATATATTGAGATGAAGAAGTGGGAGATAAAATTCTATCTTGAGCCCCTCCTAAGCATAAAATATGATTTAAGACAGACCGCTAGAGTGTAGTCCCTCACAAATTTTTAGAGGAAAGCTATAAGTATATTCTTTACAATCAATTCTCTGTTTATCCTCAATTAAGAGCACTGTCTTTTAGTCATGTAAACTTGGAAAACGATCTTTATATGGCACTTCTTAGCCTTGATATCTTAGATCTATAACCATCAAGGATGATTGAGATGCAGAGTATTAAGGAAAGCGTTAAGATCGGTCTTGAGGTCCATGTGCAATTAACTAGCCTAAAAACTAAGCTTTTCTGTGGCTGCTCAGCCGACTATAGGGGGAGGGAGCCAAATACCCTTGTTTGCCCCGTTTGCCTTGGATTACCAGGGGCCCTCCCAGTCCTAAATGAAAAAGCCGTAAAGTATGCTATTATGGCAGCCCTCGCATTAAACTGTAAGATCTCAGAAAGAATGGTCTTCTTTAGAAAAAATTATTTTTATCCTGACCTCCCGAAAAACTTTCAGATAACCCAGTATGACAGGGCTGGTGGGGTTCCGCTGGCGGCTGATGGCTATTTATATATTGAGGATCATGGGCAGACAAAGAGAGTGCGCATAAGCAGGGTTCACTTGGAGGAGGATCCTGGACGCCTAATTCATATTGGCCCAATAGACCAGTCACCATACACCCTTGTGGATTATAACCGATCAGGGGTAGCCCTACTCGAAATAGTTACTGAGCCAGACATAACTTCCCCAAGGGAAGCTAGACTTTTCCTCCAAAAACTCAGAAACATCCTCGAACACCTTGGAATATTTGATGGGAGCCTTGAGGGCTCTATGCGTTGCGACGCGAATATTTCCTTGGCTGGTGGAACTAGGGTTGAAGTGAAGAATATAACCTCATTTAAGGAGGTTGAGAGGGCGCTGAACTTTGAGATAATTAGGCAGAGGGGCTTGATTGAGAAGGGGGTTGCTGTTAAGCGGGAGACTAGGCATTGGGATGAGGTTCGTAGGGTAACAATATCTTTGAGGGCTAAGGAGGAGGAGCAGGACTATCGATACTTCCCAGAGCCAGATCTAGTCCCAGTAGTGATAACTAAAGATATGATTGAGGAGATAAGATCTAAGATGCCGGAGCTTCCAGATGAGAGGGTTGAGCGCTTCATGAGGATGTATGGTTTACCGAAATATGATGCGGAGGTTCTTGTGAGCTCAAAGCAGCTGGCCGACTTTTTTGAGGAATGCGTTAAGATTTATAATAAGCCTAAAGAGATAAGCAATTGGATGATGAGCGACCTACTCCGCTATCTTTATGAGAATAACCTTGAGCTACATGAATCTAAGATAACGCCAAAAATGCTTGTTGACATGATACGCCTAATAGATGAGGGCGTTATAAGCGGGAAGATTGCAAAGAAAATTCTGCCGATAATGATTGTCTCCGGCAAGGATCCGAGGAGGATCATTGAAGAGGAGGGTCTACTAAAGATATCTGATGAAAAGGTTTTAAGTGAACTCGTAGATAGGGTCTTTGCTGAGAACCAGAAGGCTGTTAAAGACGCCCTTACCGACGAGAAAGCCGTGCATTACCTTGTGGGGCAGCTGATGAAGCTAACGAAGGGCAAAGCCGACCCAGCAATAGCAAATAAAATAATTAGAGGGAAGCTTGAGGAAATAAAGAGCGGAGCTAAATCTATATAGTTTTTTCGAGTCCGAGTCTAAGAAGCCGTCTCAGGAATCTGTATGCATTGGAGGCGGCCTCTTCATCCGAAACAGGATCAACCACTGTGCTTAGGATGCATACTCCCTCAATCCCGCGGAGCTTGGCTAAGCCTAAGAGTAGACCTGATAAACCAGCTATCCTCTCACCAGCATATATTCTGGCCCCCATCTCGATACAATCTATTATAAGTTTCTTTGAGGTCCCGGCAACATAAATTGCCCTTTGGGGGTATGTTAATGGGATTCCATCCAACGTAAAAATGGTTGTGCAATTAAATTTCTCCACGAAATCTAGGATATCACCGCATATTTCGTAATACGCTGGGATGTCGTCCAGCGGAGGCTGCTCTTCCCCTATAAGTATTATCAGACCGTATTCGGCTGAGACAAAGAATCTATATTTTAGCAGGCTGCATAATCCATCGGAGTCAACTGGTGTGTAATCCGGAAGAGATGGCGAGTAGAGCTCCGCAAATAGTTCAGCGTCAAGGGACTTTGCTAAAAGATTAGCGGCAGATATACCGACACCGCCAGCCCCGGGGAAACCAGCTACCATAATGCTCTCTTTTAAACTCGGCTGAAGAATCACTCTTATATATACTTTGTCCATTCCTTTTTCTCCAAGCATAATCCTTAAGGGAGAAGTATATTTAATTATTGTTATGCGCTGGTTATGCTAGAATATTTATTGGGCATTACTGATGATCCAGAGGCAATCATTTCGTGAACGCTAAAAATATAGTGGTGTATGGATATTTCTCCTGTGATGAAGGAATGGTCACGAATCTTCCAGCCGAGGCTAAGGCTAAGTGGGCTGAAGTTGTGGCAGCCCGCTCCCCTGAAGAAAAGATTAGGTTGATGCGCGAATTCCTCTCACTTGTCCCAAAACATAAAGGGACAAACAAGCTGGTTGCAAACGTTAAGCGTAGAATAGCGGAGCTAGAGCGAGAGCTCGAGAGATCCAAAGCTAGGAAGAGAGGAGGGGGTGTAGGCTTCGCCATACCTAAGGAGGGGGCTGGGCAAATAGTTATTTTAGGTCCACCTAACGTGGGTAAAAGCAGCCTATTAGCAGCTGTTACAAATGCGAAGCCTGAGATAAACCCAATCCCCTTTACAACGCAAAGGCCTATTCCCGGAATGCTCAATTACGAGGATATACAGTTTCAGCTTGTTGAGGCACCAGCGATAGTTGAGGGTGCTGCTGAGGGAAGGATGGGTGGGCCCCAGATACTCAGCCTAGCGCGTAATGCTGATGGCCTAATAATAATGGTTGATCTCTCTCTTGATCCCGTCGGGCAGTTTCGCATGATTCAGTTCGAGCTAGATAAGGCTGGAATATTGATTGAGAGGCCGGAGGGAGAAGTAGAGATTCTTAGGAGGGCATGCGGTGTAGGAATTCAGATTGTAGGTGGAGGGACGCTCGTTGGCTGTACCTATGAGGATGTGAAAAATCTTTTGAATAGCTATAGAATTTCGTCAGCAATTTTAAGAATAAGCGGGAGGGTTACCTTAGATGATATTGAGGATGCTCTCTTTTCGAGTAGTATTTATAAACCAACAATTGTTGTCGCCAATAAGCTAGATCTTCCAGGCGCAAAAGATAATTTAGCATTATTGGAGGATGTTGTGAAAAGGTTTAATGTCCCCCTTCTGGCAGTCTCATGCCTAAGTGGGGAGGGGCTTAGGAGTCTCGGAGAAAGCATATTCAAGATGCTAGGCATAGTGAGAGTCTATACAAAGGAGCCATCCTCAAAGGAACCGTCCAAAAAACCTCTTGTGATAAAGAATGGAACAAGCGTAATAGAGGTTGCGAAGAAGCTACATTCGGAAATGTATAAAAACTTTAAGTATGCCCGGGTCTGGGGGCCAAGCGCAAAATATCCCGGAGAGCGTGTCGGCCCAACACATATACTGGTAGACGGTGATATCATTGAGATACACTACTAGGAATAAAGATAAGAAACATGTAATTTCCTCCATATTATCAAGTTTTATAACTTTATCAATAAACTATTTAGCGTCGTTAAGCGCTAGAAAAATTAGAGAAGGGAGAATATTTTTATGTCTTTAGGTCTAGATGAGGTTCGCATTAAATGCCCTAAGTGCGGTAAGATGGTTCCAGCAATGAAATACTGTATTTATTGCGGCTCTCAGTTGCCGAGCTCTCAGCAGCCTCGTCCTGAAAGGCCGCCACAGCCAGTAGAGGTTCCTCCGCCAGTCCCGCCTCTCGTCCCACCTCCTCAGCCCAGTCCAGTAGCCGCGCCAATTGGGATTGAGGGGGAAATAGCAAACCTAATGTCAAATATTTCAACATTATATGCGAGGAAAATTGCTCTCTTTAAACTCTTTCAATCTGGTGAGGTTTCGGAGAAAGTCTTTCTAAAACTCTATAACGAGTATAGCGGTAAAATGAGTGATTTTCTTAATGCCAGAGTCCGGAAGCTTGAGGAGCTTAGGAGGAGACTTGAGGAGGCTGAGAAACGTTTAAATGAGATTGCTTTAAATATTGAGGAGTTATCTGTGCGTTATAAGATAGGTGAAATAGACCTTAGTATTTTCTCGCAGAAATCTGAGAAACTTAAGGCTGAGCAAAGGGAACTAGAGAGCATTGTTAGAAGCATTAAGGTCTGTCTAGGCCGTCTTGAGAAATTGTTGGGCGATAAGAGTCCGAGCGAGATAAAGAGTATGGAAAGCGATTTAAGGGCAGCGTATGAAGCCATAAAGAGTTTGGTTAACGAAGGAAAGATTTCTGGTGAAGTGTTAGATACCATCAAAGTTGATGTTGAGGAGACAATGGCATTCTTAGATTCTCTCATAAGGGACAGAAAAGAGCGAGAAAAAGCGCTTAAAGAGGAGCTTGAGACCCTCCATGCAAGATATAGAATTGGCGAGATAAACCTTGAGGAGTACGAGAAGCGGAAGAAAGAGATTCAGGAAGAGATAGGTAGAATTTGGTCGTAAAGTGATAAACCCGAGTAAACGCCTATAAGCCGCCAGCTAAGAAACGCGTGAACTACTTATGGAGTTCAAGCTTCTTGCCGAGGTCTGCGAGAAACTGGAAAAAACTACTAAACGAAACATGATGATTGCGATTGTCTCAGAATTTTTAAGGAAGTTAAGCGAAGAGGAAATAAAACCAGCGGTTCTAATGATGCTTGGCAGAGCCCTCCCAAAATATGATCCCAGAGACCTAAACGTTAGCTGGGCGACGTTGAGTAAAGTGATTAAGCGTTTAGCTGGCACCCATTGGCTGGATTTCCATCAGGCTTTCAGGTCTACTGGGGATATAGGAGCAGCTGTTCAAGCTGTTCTTGAGAGGAAAAGGATGGAGAATAGACAATCTGCTCTATTTGAGAAGCCGCTTACAATTCTTGAGGTAGAAAGGATACTTGAGAGCATAGCGGAGGTTAAGGGCGAGGGAGCCAGAGAAAAGAAGGATAGATTACTGGAGGGGTTATTTGGTCGAGCGACGCCCCTAGAAGCGAAATATCTCACAAAGATAATTATTGGCGAGATGAGAACGGGTTTCCAAGAGAGTTTAATGGAGAGCGCTGTTGCAGAGACTTTCTCAATACCATTAAAGGATATTCAAATGGCTTCAATGGTTACTGGGGATGTAAGTGAGGTGGCATATCTATGCAAGAAATATGGTAAAAATGGTATAGCGAATCTAGGCTTTAAAATATTTAGACCAGTTAAGCCCATGCTTGCTCAGATGGCCACTAATTTAAAAGAGGTTTTTGAGGAGCACGGCGGGAAGACGGCGTTAGAGTATAAGATGGATGGCGCTAGGGTGCAAATACATTTGTCTAGCGGAGAGGTCAGGATTTTCAGCCGTAGGCTGACAGATGTAACTAAAAGCCTACCAGAGATTGTAGATCTTGTTCGTAATGAGGTTAACGTTAAAGAAGCCATCCTTGAGGGTGAGGTTATAGCGGTTGGCGGGGATTCAAAGCCAATGCCCTTCCAATATTTAATGCGTAGGTTTAAGAGGGTTCATGAAATAGAGAGAATCGCAAAGGATATACCAGTTGAGCTATATCTCTTCGATATCCTATACCTTGATGGCGAAAACACTATTAAAATCCATTATGCTGAGCGTAGAGAGATGCTCAGGGAGGTTGCTGGAAATATACCATTAACAAAGCAGATAGTGACCAGTAGTCTCAAAGAGGCTGAAGATTTCCTCAAAGCAGCTGTTGAGGAGGGTCATGAGGGTCTCATGGCTAAGAAACTTGACAGCCCGTATACGCCAGGTGTGAGAGGAAAATACTGGTTTAAGGTTAAGGAGGTTCTACCGCCCTTAGATCTGGTTATAGTCGCCGCAGAATATGGTTATGGGCGAAGGCGTAGGTGGCTCTCAGACTATTATCTGGCGGCCAGATGCGGGGATCGCTTCGAAATAGTTGGTAAGACTTTTAAGGGTTTAACGGACGATGAGATGGAAGAGATAACAAAGCGTCTCAAGGAGATAGCTATCAGAGAGGAGGGAAATCGTGTTATAGTTATGCCGAAGATCGTCGTAGAAGTCGCGTATAATGAGATTCAGAAAAGTCCTAAATATGAGTCTGGAATGGCCCTGCGCTTCGCTAGGATTATAAGAATACGTGATGATAAGGCTCCTGAGGAGGCGGATACGATAGATACTTTACGTAAAATATATGAGAGTCAATTCCTTAGGAAATCAAAGAGGGCATATTGAGGAAGTTCCGTTGCTGGTCTCTATAAAAAGGTCTGTTATAGATAGTATATTGAGTTATGCTAGAATGAACCATCCGAGAGAGGGAATACTTTTGCTGAGGGGGAGAGTTAAGAGGGATAAAATTGATGTTGTTGAGGTCATAATTCCTCCCTTAAGTGTTCGCGGCAATAATTTTTCGTCCTTTCCACTTTACATGCTCCCATTAGATCTTTCAATTATAGGTGTGGCTCACTCACATCCATCTGGCATTTTAGCCCCATCCACAGTAGACCTAAACAACTTTTATGGTAGGATAATGATTATAGTTGCCTATCCATATAGGTCTGAAAGGGATATGATTGTAGTGAATGGCAGGGGAGAGAAACTAAATTATGAAATAATAGAGGAGTAGGCAGATTTTTATGGATGAAGCTAAAATTATTGCGGAGAGTTTAATAAATTCTGGGGCGCTGAAGTTCG
>JAGTQD010000054.1 GCA_018396405.1 Candidatus Bathyarchaeota archaeon | reverse complement strand
GCTTGGTGGACTTCGTGATTAAAGTTGTTGATAAGCCGAGAAGTTTAAGGCTGATAGAGGTCTTGGCTAGGATAATCGTCAAAGTTAAGAGGGCTATGATGAGCCCATTGAGAAGGCTTATGGAGGAGGTTGGCAGACCACTAGCCAAAAGGATCAGCGCAATAGCCCTAAGGTGGGGAAACAAGAGTGCCGTAAAATGGGCTGAAGACGAGTCCTTCATAAGATACCTCACAATAATTAACGCGAATAATCCCTCAGGGTTCCGCTAAACGGAACCTGTCGGTAAGTAGATTATGGCGATAATTAGTCCACGATGGGTAAAGAGTGGATTATAGCTGGCCAGCCCTTTTTAACAGGGTGATCTGAATTTATAGATTGTGGTTGCCTAGGGATTACATGCTTGAATGAGATATGGCTTAAAATCGTGGGGAGAGTATAGGGAAGGTTGGCAATGGATGCAGAATCTCCTGAAAATATATGTGTTGCGCTCAGTAGATATCTAGCTGAGCCATTGGTAAGGAGAAGCGCAAATGAGGCTCGCGGTGATAACTGAGACCTTCTACCCCTTTGAGGGTGGTTCGTCGAAAAGATATTTAGAAGTCCTGAAGAGACTATCGAAGCGCGGTTACGAGATAGACCTATATACTGTTAGATTAAGCCGTGAATGGAAGATAAAGGAAAATATTGAAGGCATAAATGTTTTAAGGACTAAGCAGGTCATGGAAAATTATATAACCCGAAATGGTTTCAGGTCAATATCCAAAGTCTTTTTATTTTCTATCCTCTCACGCATGAAGGTTATGCAAAACAATTATGATATTATAGAAGTAAACCACTGCCCGATATTTCCAGTTCTAAGCTTTTGGCCAAAATCTGGGAGAAAGAGACCGCTGAGCACAACATTCCATGAAGTTTGGCATTCGCAATGGTATAATTATGTTCCAAATCCAAAGTTACTTTATGCTCCATTGGGGCTAGGTCTAGAGAAAATATATGTTAAGGTTCCAGATATAGCGATTGCTGTTAGCAAAACTACAGCTGAGAGACTTGTATCATTACTTGGAATAAACAAAGATATTGTTAGAGTGATACCTAATGGCGTGGATCACAACATTTTTAACGAGATTAACTTGGATAAAGATGAATCAAGGATAATTTATGTTGGTAGACTAAATCCACATAAAAAGGTAGAATGGCTGATAGAAGCATTCGCGATCTTGAGTAAAGAATTTAGCGGCCTGCATTTAGATATTGTTGGAGACGGCCCTTACAGGAGATTTTATGAAGAGTATGTTAAGAAAAAGGGCGTTTCAGGAAACGTGACATTCTATGGGAAAGTGGACTATAGGACTCTAGTAATGCTGCTGAAGCGCGCATATATTTATGTTTTGCCATCGATAAGGGAGGGGCAGAGTATAACTACCCTTGAAGCTATGGCTGCCGGAACCCCACAAATAGTTGTGGAATATGATGGTAATGGGGCAGCTGACTTAGTAAGGGAGAGCGAGAGTGGAATAATTGCTAAGCCGTTTCCTAAAAGTATAGCTGATTCTATAAGACTTCTGCTGGAAGACAGAGACTTATGGCTCAAATTCCGGTCAAGGGGTCTCCATTACGTTAGGCGATATGACTGGGATATCGTGGCAGAAGAGTATCATAAAGTTTACATGAGTCTCCTTCGCTGAATTTAAATTTCGTTCGGAGATAACTGTTAACATGGGCTGCAATGGCATGTTAAAGAGAAGATTAGGTGTCATATTGCTAATTACGCTAGCAATTATAAGCGTGATAGTAATTTATGTAATAGATCTCGGCTACTTGCTTCTAACAAAACCTTCAGATATATTATGGTTAAACCAAGTAACTAATCCATTAAGGGCGGAAAACTCAATACTTTTCTCTTTCATTGCCTGGTTCTTTTGGCAGTTCTCTATAACACCTGTTTACTCGATAAGAATTTCAGCAGGGCTTGTGTTAGCCCTGCTACCATTAACAACATTCTATTTGTTGAGGAGAGTCTCAAGAGAGTTGGTCAGCTCGTTCGTAGGGGCCTTATTAGTAATATTATTCCCCTCATATTCATGGCTAATCTGCACATCAAACTATCACATACTGCTAGGTCTCTCCCTAACGTCTCTTGCCTTTTCATATCTTCTTGAAGATAACATAAACCTATTTAGAAGAATTATAATAATATCTGTGCTCGGCTTTCTCATCTCTCTTTCTGATATCCTTTCAGCATTAGTATTCTTTACATCATCCCTTATACTATGGTTTGTGTTACTACTTCACCAGAAGAGATTTTCGTTAGAAGAGGCGTATCCGCTCTTTTCGGCAGCGTCTTTAATTCCGTTAGCCTTTTTTAAAATCCATGTTGCTAAGCCGCCTATTATGCCGCTGCCAATGATAATTGGGATGCTGATGAGTGTGCCGGCTATAATTATGCTTGTACGCGAGAGGAAGAGATATGCAATCTGTTTGTGGTTTTTCTCATCAATCCTTGTTGCTACCTTAACGCATTTTTCATTGGTCATTATTTATGTAGCTTTACCGATGATAGTATTGTTATCTATGCTATTTAAAAAGTGTTCGGAGAGGGCTGTGATCCTAATTGAGGAAAAAGAAGAACTAAACATAGAGCTTGACCTATCTAAAATTGTTGGCCTACTATTATTATTGCTACTTTTCGCATCAAGTATAATTTCGACTAGCGAGGTTCTAAGAGGCGTCAAATCTGAAATGGAGGTTTATGTTGCCAGATATGGCTACGAAGACCTCATAGATGCGCTTGAATGGATAAAGAAGCATACGCCTGAGGGAACGACGATATTGGCGGAGCATCCTTTGGATACATGGGTAAAAGCATATACTAATCGTCCAACTCTAGGAAATTATCTTACGAAACCCGGCCGAGACATGGAAGAATTTATAAGAAGTTATGATGCTGATACCGTGTTAAACTCGAACTTTGAGATAAGAAACAATTACCTGCGCTTAAGGGATTGGGAGCCAGTTGCACCTCAAAGAGCTCCCTCGTTTGCCTCATCTAAGGGTGAAGAGTATCTTGACTTCCTTTATATTGACGAGAACCATGCAAATGTAAAATACATCTTTAGGGGAGAAACTCTAAAGCCGGATTTCTATAGTTATGAGGAGAAGAATACATTTTGGCTCATCAGAAATAACGAACAGGTAACGCTGCAACATACGTATATTCTCAGGGGAAACGTGGTAATAGTAAAGAGGTTGTTTTTAGGAAGAGAACCCGAGGCTGTTGTCGAATATAATATTACGTCAGTAAGTTCAAAGATAGAAGCGTTCTCGATAAAAATGTGGATACCTAAGGATAGGAAAATTGGTTTTATTCAAGTATCCGGTAATAAATGCTACTTTATGCTCGATAGCGGGGAATATGTTGTGGAGTTTCAAGGGAACCTGAAGAGTCTATCCTTTGGACCTGATGAAGTTTGGTTTCAGAATAGGATACTTGCCGTTTTCGAGCAGATAAACAATCAAATTTTCGTGAGAATTGCGGTTAAAGTCTTGAAGCCAGAATCAATCACTTGGATGAGAAATGAAGTCTTTTCTACTTCCGCAAAAGAGATACTTACAAGATATAAAGTTGGTTACTTGGTTGTGCCAACAATCGTTAAGAAGACCTATATGGACAGGTTTGGACTAGATGATCAGTTATTCAAGTCTCAATATGAAAATAATAAACTCACTATTTATATGGTAAGAGTATGAAAGTTAAAGATACGCTAATCCATTTTATCCTGCTTCTTGCTCCCTGCATGATAAATGGTGCAGTATATGCGGCTACCTTTGCTTCTAATCCATTTCCGCCAATAGATGATCCGGCAATATGGCTTAAAAATGCATATGCACTTTTAGGAAACACTTACCCACTTTGGGATCAGACTGTGCTTCAGTATCCACCCTTCTTCAATTTAATACTTGCTGCATTAATCCTCTTAACGAACAGTCCGCTTCTTGTACTTAAGTCCTTAGGTATAGTATTGATTTCGCTACTGCCTTTATCCATATACCCATTAGTTAAATATATTACTGGAAAAAGATTTGCGGGGATATTTGCGGCGTGGTTACTGGCTTTTCACCCAATCTTTGCGGAGATGTATGGGTGGGGAGGATACCCGAACATATTAGCTATAGCCTTCCTGCTTTTAGCATTATATTTCATGTTGAGGAGCTTAAATCATTGTAAGAGGACTGATATAGTGCTTACATCCGTACTCTCCACATTAGTGGTAGTTACACATCACCTTACAACCATAGTCTATGCTGTCGGCTGTCTCACCTTTCTAATCATCATAGTATACGACTACATGGCTAAAGGTTCTCTAGGCATGAAGTCGTATATATGCATGCTTCCCATGGCAGCATCCTTTATTTCCTTCTTAATATGGAGGGTGCTCGCAGGACCATTCCAATATGTAACATATAATTATGCGTCACTTGCAGTAAGACCATTTGATCTTGAGGCTTTCTGGTGGATATTTAAGGATCCGACAGCCACGGTACTTTTATTTGTTTTAGCGGCTCTTGGATCCATTACCCTATATTTTACAGGCAAGAGGAGGGAACTGCTCTTATTGTTGGCTCTTACAGTCTTCCCCTTCATCTTTACGCAGGCATACCTTATTGGTTTAGCCCTAGACTTTAAGAGATTTCCCTCATTTGCTGTTCCGTTTATTATAGCTCTTGCTTCGTCGCCATTTACCTTGCTATCTAAAGATCTATTTTCATTTGATAAGAAGGGTGCTGCTTTTTCAACAAATATTGGTGGAGCTCTCTTGGCGTCGGTTTTGCTGGCAACGCTGATATTTAATGTGGGGGTTGGTGTGAACATGCCATATAAAATCAATGAGTATTACCATTATATACATGATTGGGCTTACGGCATCGAAGAGAAGCTCGAGCTCCTAAATTGGCTGAGGGATAATACTGGCAAGAAAGCTGTTGTGGTTGCAGACTCAAGTATTGGCAGATGGATTGAGGGCTATAGTCAAAGGAGAGTTCTTCTTGAGCTTCCACCCTACCAGATATTCATTGTTGGAGAGCTTGAGCGCTATTTTGCATCTAACACAATAATGCACGCAAACATTGTGATGGTAAACCAGTATATTAGGGTGTGGGATGACGCACCATACTATTCAATGCGCACGCCATGGATAGCCATATCGCATGGACTGGACTATAAGAATGTACTTTATTTGGTTGATGGAACTGTGGAGACAACATTTATGTATGCGGGAAGCAATTGGACGGAATCTCCCTATAAATCTGAAATCTTAGGCGTAAGATATCTGGCAAGAGATGATAGCATTGTCAAGATATCGGTAACATATTTGTCGAAATCGTTAAACATAACCAGGACTATGGTGCTGGAGAACGAATCAAAAAGTTTGGAGATTACATATATTATGAAGCCAATCCTTAAGGAGGCTGAGATTTTAGAAGCAAGAATTCCAGTGTGGATACCATATGAGAGTACCCTTAAAAGACCATTATATTACGCTGGAAAATTATATTTTACAGTCGATGATGTGTCCGTGGAGCTTAAAGGTTTCCATGAGTTTACTATAGGGCGAGATGAAAAGTGGAGTCAGCAAAGAATTCTTTGTATATTTAGGCCTCAAAATAATACCATAGAAGCTAAGCTTACATTTACTTTTCCAAATTCAAAAAGGAGCTGGTGGAACACCCGCCTCCTTTCCGCTACCTCTGATGAGATAATACAACACTATAATGTATCCCACATAGTGTTATCAAAAAGCAAGGATGACTTCTTAAGGTTCCTTAGTGATCCAAGAATGGAAATAGCCTATGAGAATGCAAAGTTTATAGTGTATGCTTTGAGGAGATGAGCATGCTGAGAAAGAGGACCGATGCGGGACTAAAAATCTCCCTACTTTGCGCTATATTGGTTCCCTTAGCTTACGTTTGGTACTTTTTGGTTGCAAGGATAACGCCCTGGTGGAGTGATCCCGGAGAATGGTTAAAGTATACAAACGCGATAGAGGCGGTTCTTATAAAACATCTGGGTATTAATTCTCCTCAACATGAAGCGATGTTATATACAATGTGGGATCAAGGGGTATTTCAGTATCCGCCAATTTTCTTCATGATTTTATTGCCGCTAAGGTTTTTGCTCGGCCCCCTTCAGGCGCTAAAGGTTTTAGGCTCAATGTTACTTGCGCTGCAGCCAGTACCAATATATTTCCTCACTAAGAAGATTACGAGTTCTAGATTCAGTGGGCTTCTTGCAGCTTATGCGACGTCCCTACTACCCATAAATATTGAGATGCTTGGGTGGGGAGGATACCCGAATCTCCTGGGGTTTTTACTTCTCTCAACAAACATTTTCTTTGTAGTGTCAGCTATGGTTGAATCTAAGCCAAGAAATATCTGTCTTATGTTGCTTACAAGTATCCTCATACCATTATCGCATCACTTAACTTCAGGCGTTTTTCTTGGGACTCTTCTCTTATGGATGCTTCTCCTAATAATTTTAGGAGAGACAAAAAAGGTGAAGTATTTATTCTACAACTTCATTACTGCTTTATCTACTTTATTCCTCTATAGAGCATTGCTTGCTAATCCATCGCAATTCGTATTATTCAATGAGGCTGCATATTATAGTCTCAGGGTAAACTTTCTTGAAGCAATCCTATGGGCGTTTAAGGTTCCCGCAGTGCTTATAATGACGTTAATAATTGCCTCTTACGTAGCCTTGAGGAGCAATGAGATTCTTAAAAGGGAGCATCAGACTTTGCTCCTGGCGTGGATCACTTTCCCAATAATTGCAACCCAATTCTACATATTTAACATAGCAATAGATTTCAATAGAGTCTTCTTCTTCATGCTTCAGCCAATACCATTATTAATTGCCCTGCCCCCTTCATTAATAAGGAATGTAAATTGGCCTGATGGGGATTTTCTTCGCAGCCAGCTAAAATGGTTTTTATCAAGAAAATTCTTGTCAGCCATTCCTATTGCTTTTCTTTCAATCATAACAGTAATCTCGGTTTTTCTGATGGGTATGATAACTGTTGCTAATGTTGCCGGGTGGTATAGTTCGCAGGATCCCTACGGAGATTACGAGAAGGTTGCAGCGCTAGATTGGATTAAGCATAACACTCCATTATCTAGCGTATTTATTGCAGACGAATATATGGGAAGATGGATTGAGGGTTATGCCTGTAGAAGGACCCTTCTATATATGGAGCCAAGATTTCTTTTTATAAAGGGGCAATTAGAAAGATACTATATAGCTTCATCAATTCTCCTAGGGAATAGAGAAATAAGGAATTGCTACCTGAGAGTTTTAGACCAGGCACCCCATAACATGAATTACACGCCTATAATTTGCTTTTGGAGTAAAGGCGAATATAAGGAAACACTTTACATCAATGAAAGTCTGCTGCTGAAGAGACTTGAAAACGTGTCACTAGGTAGATTAGCAGTTGAATCTAGCATTCATGCGGAGACAGGGCGCATAGAGACTCATTACGTTAACGCTTCGCATAAAGATAAATCGCTCTTAATGAAGAAAGTAATTTCCGTAGATGGCTATGGTGTTAACATTACATATGAGGGCCCACCAAAGAATTTTACAGTACATGTATATGTTAGTCCGAAGAGAACGGTGGGTTTAATGGAAGTTTATGGTAAACGGGCGGTGATATATACGGATCTGGGGCGGGTGTTTGTAGAGTCGGATGCGAAGAAAATAGAGTGTGAAGAGAGAAGAATAAAATTATGCAGCGAGGGCGGCGACCTAAAGATTCAAATATTTATGGAAAATCCTGTAAGGAACCAGCTAAATAGAACGCTAGTTTTTGAGTTAAGTGAGCTTATAAAGGAAAACGGCGTCACCCACATTGCGCTGCCCAGGGTCTCGCTGAGTAAGCTGGAGTCTTTGCCAGAATACCATCACTTACTCAATAAATTTCAGGTCGCATACGTGAACAATAAAGTGATAATCCTTGAAGTCGGCAAGAGTGAAGATTAAAGTCAAGAAGGATAATCTTTACCTCCTCTTATCCGTAACTCTATCAATGATTATAAGATTTATACCAGAGGCGATTTTCCCATATGTGATTGGATTTGATACACCACTATACTTTGTTATGGGAAAGGAGTGGATTAAACGTCCGCTACCGTTTCCTCTCTTTGTGGCGCTGCTTGGCTCCCTATATTTTATAGGCGTAGACCTGCTATTGGCGATGAAGATCCTTCCAATACTACTTTATGGACTTTTGGGCTACGCATCCTTTATGTTCGCCGTAAAATACCTTTTATGGAGTAATTTCGCGTCGTTGCTTGCGTCCCTTAATCTTTCATTATCCATTGCAATGTTGAGGATTTCATGGGATATGCATAAACTGACGCTTGGCGTAGCTCTGATGTTATTGTCCCTTTCGTTTTGGAGAAGTATGAAGGACGTGAAAAGTAGGGCGTTCTTCCTCATCCTTTCAACACTAACAATAATCTCTCATGAACTTATCACCGTCACCTATCTATTGACTATGACTATTTTCATCATAAGAAGGGGTGAGAATAGGATTTCTGCATTAGCTGTTTTGTTAATTGGTGCATCATGTTTTCTTGGGGCATGGTACGGCCGCAACCCTGAAATGGTCTTTGGATGGATACCAATAATATTTTCCTCCACCCCATTCTCTAATGTTACATATGAGCTACATGAGAACGCCCTCTTAATACTAAAACTGTATCTCCTAACTCTCCCCGCATCGATCATCGGCTTTTTTAAAGATGATGCGATAACGGTTTGGTTTGCATTTTACCTTCTTGGCTCACTATCAACAATCTTTTCCCCAACATTCCTTCTCGGCGGGGTGTTGCCGTGGAGATATATCCTCCTATTAGCCATACCACTATCTACTTACGCCACCAGAGGCATCCTTATATTAGGTGGAAAGGTTGGCGCATGGAAGCCTCTACTAGCACTAATTTTAGCTCTATTCATGAATTTCCCTTCATGTCCTTTCCTAACCGCGTTAAATGCGCCCATAATCTATAGGCATGGTGGTGTGATGCCTGAGCACATGGCTCAAACGTCAATCCCATTACATGATATAGAGCCAACAATAAATTTGCTGAGGAAGGTTGGTCATGGAACGCTTATAGTTTATGGAGATTTTATAGGATGGGCAAAGTATTACACGAATGCGAGGGTTATAGGTTTTGGAGGGGTCTATGGAGAGGCTCCAACATTAGAGCAAGCTTTAGCCCTAATAAGAGATGGAAGCGAGGTTTATCTGCTTTTCTGGGACGACGTGCTAGCGGAGGAATTAGGTTTTCAAGTTTT
>JAGTQD010000053.1:6782-9365 GCA_018396405.1 Candidatus Bathyarchaeota archaeon | reverse complement strand
CAGGCTTTTTAAGTAAGAATGAGGTGGAAGCCATATTCAGGCATCTGCCAATCGAGATAACCTACGCGGATGCTAACGATAGGGTTACGTTCTTCTCTGAGAGCGCACTTAAGAGGGGGTTCGCTAGAACGAAGACGATTATTGGCAGGAGACTTGAATACTGCCATCCGCCTAGGCTTGAGAACTTTGTTAAAAATGTTGTTAATGAGCTGAAGTCTGGTAGGGCGGACTTAAAGGAGTATTGGACTAGGCTTGGAGATAGGATAATAAGGGTTATTGTAGTTGCGGTTAAAGATAGAGATGGAAAATATCTTGGGACTCTAGAGATGGTTGAGGATTTAACCGAGATTGTCAATAATCCTGAGGAAATTAAGAGGAGGATAGTTGTCCTGTAGCCATGGGTATGCTCTCAGTTTTCGAGTTCGGATACAGATACGTAATCCCATCAATCAAGAGGAGGTTGATTGAAAAGCTTGTGGAAATGGGGTTAACGCGTAGAGAAGCTGCTAGGAGGATAGGGCTATCGTCATCAGCCGCTTCAAGATATCTTTTAGGAGAGAGGGGAGCGTACATAAACGTAGCGGCACACAATGATGTGGATAGGGCTATAAGCGAATTAGCAGCATCCATAATAGATAACAGTATAGACTTTAATGGAGTACAGATACAAATCCATAGAATAGCCATCTATGCGCTGAGCAGAAAATACGTGTGTGAAGACCATGCCCGAATAGACCTTAAAGTAGACCCCAAGTTATGCCCTATATGCCCAACGCTTTTCAGCAGCCTAATGAAACAATGATTGATATATTAATGACTGGTCAACTTAGATTGAGCCTAAGATAATCCTAAATTTAGACATAAACTTATTTAGTTAGGAGTAGCTGAAGCGCTCTTCGCCAAAACTTTAGGCGAAACATTATGAGGTGAAGAGGAGGTAAATATTAAGGATGAGATGCATATGGGTTGACGTTTACACTGGAATTCATGAGAATATGCGTGAGATGGGAAATAAGCTAAAATATGAATACTTCCAATTAGAACATAAACTGAGATGCATCATACTAGATGAATAAGAACATATAATTGAACTACGCCTACTCTAGGGTAAGAACTATATAAACAATAATGGCTAAAATTTCTTTTCTTTTTCTAATCAGATTTTGTATTAAAATAAGATAGATTTTAGCTTTCTAAATAGCACGGCATCCTTATAAATGTTTTCATAAGTTTGCTGCATTTTAAAGTAGAAAAATACTGGAAATATTAAAAATAAACATTTTCTAAAAGAGAAGCTTTGATAGTTTTTAATGTTTCATGGGCACGTATTTTTCTAGCCTCCTGCTTACTTCATCCCAGTTGACTATGTTCCAAAAGGCTTCGATGAAGTCCGCTCTCCTATTCTTGTAGTCTATGTAGTAGGCGTGCTCGAATACGTCTAGGACCATTAGGATCGGGAAAGTTGGATAAACGTTAGTGTTATGCTTCTCCACCTGCATAATCATTAAGCGGCCGGTCTGCCCGCATATCGTTAACGCAGCCCAGCCTGAACCCTCAACGCTTACAGCAGCCTGGGTGAACTCCCTCCTAAACCTCTCAAAGCTCCCAAACTCATCCTCGATAAGGTCGGCTAATTTTCCACCAGGCTTGCCGCCGCCCTTACCCGGCGGAGCAAGATTCCTCCAAAACAATGAGTGTAATAGGTGCCCTCCAATGTTCCATGAGAGCTCCTTTAAAGCCGCTTTTATATCTATATCCGCGTTCCCTTTACGAGCAGCATCCAGTCTTCTAAGTATCGCGTTTGCTCCGTTAACGTAGGCTTGATGATGTATGGTGTGATGTACCCGCAGCTGTTCTTCCGACATGTATGGTGCTAAATCACCATAACCGTAGGGCAACTGTGGCAAAACATATAATTTGGTGGGCTCCATTAAAAAGCCTCCCTAATAAACTGTTATTCTTCGCAAACTATTTATTTCTTTACCCTATCCTTTTAAACATGTTTTTATGTGCTACATATTGGGTAAACCCAGTTGTCTGACGTCTCCTTAAACGACGTCTCTGAAGCTATGTTTATGTGAAATTCCCAGCTCCGGATAATGTATATAGCTGCAGACTCTGTACCCGTTTATCCAAGATTAAACTCCTCATTAGCTTCAGAATCCCCTTATTTTCTCCTCCCCTACTATCCTCACGCCTAATGGAATCCAAAAGGAATCCAAAACACGCTCGATAACAAACTTAGAAAGCGGTACTACGCTTTTAATCCTCGACCACTTCTAAAGGAGGTAGATAGATATAGACAGCCCTCTCATTAATAGTTTCAGTCTTATATTCGCCAACACGAGATATATATCGATAGAATAGTGCGGGGGTGAGATTTAAGTCTATTTTTACTGGCAAATAAATTATGTGCAAGTTGGGTTCAGGTTTAGGTCTCGGTAGGCGGGTTTATCATTTGACTTCCAGCTCACGCATTAAAGTTATTTTCGCATTTGAATAATTATCTTCCATGTTGCGCTATTTAATCTTATTACATTGACGCTGTAGCCTTTTCCCTCAAGTATTGGCGGTATATCCCTT
>JAGTQD010000053.1:0-6611 GCA_018396405.1 Candidatus Bathyarchaeota archaeon | reverse complement strand
AACTCCATGTTTTTGAAAGAAGGAATGCTTTTAGCTCATCTATTCTATGTCTCCTACAAAATCCACTTATGTCCTCGCCTGGCTTTCTCCGCTCCAAATAATTGGCTATAAATGAAGCAACCATGAACTTCGTTTTTTCGGCTGGGACTCTCTCAGCTATTAGTTTACCGAGCGATGGGTTATTGCCTAAGCTTCCGCCAACATAGATGTCATATGCCTGCTTAATCCTATCGCCCTCCCTAACCTGTTTTCCAACCAAACCTATATCGGCCACAAGGCTTGCTCCACAATCATTAGAACAGCCACTAACATTTACGCGCAGTCTCATATCACGCAATTTCTCTTGACCGAAAACTCCTTCTAAGTAGTCTATAATCTCTTTAACAACATCTTTAGCATGCGGATACAATGTTTTACCACAAAAGTCTGATGCACAGCCTATGCTGAGCCATCTAGCCTTAGAAGCGTTTATCGGAAAACCTAAATCCATAAGAGCTTCAATTAGCAATTCCCTATTTTCTTCGGAGACGTTCGGGATTATTATGTTTTGGGTTGGAGTCAGCCTTAGCTCGCCGCTTCCATATTTATCTGCTAAATCCGCAATCTCGTTCATTACAGAACTCGTTAATCGCCCTCCTAATATGGGAACATTCACATAGTAGCAGCCGTCATTATTCTGCGGCTGAACACCCTCATGATCGGTCTCCTTAACAAAAATCGGCCTATTATACCTCCTAAATTCTACGCCAGTCTTTAGTCTTAGTAATGAAAGAAATTTTTCGATACCCCAGTTTTCGATGAGCCACTTAAAGCGAGCTTTAGACTTGCTTTCCCTATTGCCATAATCCCTGAATATTTCAATTGTTGCAACCGTTACTTTAAAGACGTCTTCTGGTTTAATGAAGACGCCAGTTGGACTAGCTAGTCTCGGTCCCGGAAGTGATACTCCAATGCTTCCGCCCACTAAAATAGTGAAGCCAGTCTCACCGTCATTCTTGACAGCTACGAATGCCAAATCATTTATTTCCGCTCTAACGCAATCTGCGCCGCAGCCAGTCATTGCTATTTTAAACTTCCTAGGTAAATCCAAATACTCCGGGTTTCCGATGAAAAACCTTGTCAACTCTCTAGCAATTGGATAGCAGTTGTATATCTCGTCTTTTTCTATCCCTGAAGCTGGACAGCAAATAATGTTCCTCACATCGCCATATCTTGCTCCTGGAAAGCCTTGACCGCACATATCCGTTGTGAAGCCCATCTTATCCATTATGGAAAATATTTCTAGAGAGTCTTCAGCCCTAATCCAGTGCAACTGTATGTCCTCTCTATCAGTTATTTCAGCAATACCCCTACTATACTTCGATGCGAGTGCAGAGATCCCGCGAAGTTGTTCAGAGGTCAGTATCCCGCCGGGAACTTTAATTCTAATGAAGTGAAGCGAGCCCTCGCCATCATCGCGTCCAATAGAGTAACGCCCAATGAAGCTCCCGATATCTTCTGTGGATGCCATGTTTATCTTCATATCTTTTACCTCTCCTTTAACGGAGTTATATTTAAATTTTCCCACTGCTAAAATCATGGTTCTATGCTGCTAGCATCGATTCCAAGCTCATCAATCATTATTTTTCTATAGAAGCCGAGAGCTTCACCCTCATTGTTAACATTATCTATTATCATTATTCCGCTCTTCAGAATGCTAATGGCTCTATTATTCACGTTATCAACGAATGTTATTCCGAGATTTGCCCTAACTTTAACCTCAAAATCCTTAGAGCTGCTCACTATCCATGAGAGTTTATTCATGTCTATGTTAAGGTTTCTCCTCGGCACTATAAGGAAGACTCTCTTACCCTCTCTCCCGCAGAGCTCCATGATCACCTTCTCCTCAATGGGCTTGGAAGGAGTCCCCTTTGAACCGCATACGGGGCACTTCTCAGCTCTCGAAACATCTATTATCTCGAAGACCATATCGCTGATATTGCAGTGAAGGAGTTTACCAGCCAACTGAGGCTTCTTTCCAGTAATTATCTTGGTTGTCTCTGAAACTTCTATGCTCGCTATGATGTTGAGGATTGCTGGGTGAACCCCGACGACGGCGCATGATGGTAGCATATCGTCATCTATCCCGCCCTGAAAGCATTCTAGGCATGGTGTTTCACCAGGTATAATAGTGGAGGCGCTTCCAAAGGTCATTATAGCGGCGCCGTAGATATATGGCACATCGAGCTTCTGGCAAGCGCGGTTAACTATGTAGCGTGTACTCATCCGGTCAAGCCCATCGATAACGACATCAACATCTTTAATGGCTTCTTCAATAGTGCTCTGGTTTAATGATATTGGAAGCGGCTCAACCTCTATGTTGGGGTTAAGCTCCTTAAGCCTTATGGCGGCGGCTTCAACCTTAGGATAGCCCAAGAACTTAACGCTGTAAATATGCTGTCTCTGTAGATTCGATAATTCGACAACATCGTGGTCTACTAGGCGTAAGTGGCCTACACCCATAGCAGCTAGCTGTAAAGCGGCTGGAGAACCTAGCCCGCCTAATCCGACAATGCATACGCTGGCACCTTTAAGCTTAACCTGCCCCTTATAGCCTATATCTGGAAGAACTATTTGTCGAGAGTAATATTCTATCTCAGACTCTGAGAGATCTATTCCTCTTCTACTTTTAGACAAAATCAACCCCCTCCAATTCTAGTCAGGCGAGGAGTGCTTAAAAACGCCCTATAGGAGTAATTCTTTAAGGGCGACCTGCCACTATTTTCTTTTCGGCATACATCATTAATTATAGTGATTATGTCCCTCATAACCGAGGATGCCGTCTCTCTACCACCAGCTCCAGGGCCAATTACCACGTGCTGACCAGAGTAGGCGCAGTTTACTTTCACAGCATTAAGATTGGAGCCTACGGAGAGGGGGTCATCTAGGGAGACCTCCTCCGGAGAGACTTTTACTTCATCGTGACTTATGAAGCCTACGAGCCTAATAGTAAAGCCCCTTCTCTTTGCTTCAAGCAGGTCTTCTGGGGTGATCCCCCTTATGCCCTTAATGTTAATTTCTTTAAGCGATACTCTAAGCCCTAAAACATAATTCGCTATTATAACGATTTTCGACGCTGTATCTAAACCATCGATATCATAGGAAATGTTCTTCTCAGCGTAGCCTAACCTCTGCGCTTCAGCTACCGCTTGATCCATCGTTAAATGTCTCTCAGACATGCTCCAGAGAATATAGTTTGTTGTCCCGTTCAAAACTCCTTGAATGGACAGTATATCGTCCCCATAAAGAAGATTACTTGCGAAGTCTAGGATAGGTATAGCTCCGCTTACAGCGCCACTAAACCTTAAAATCACACCCTTCCTCTGCGCTAGATCTAGGAGGCTGGGAAGAGCTAGGGCAAGCGGACCTTTATTGGTTGTGACGACGTGTTTACCGGATGTTAAAGCCCTTCTAATATGTGTTAACCCTGGCTCGCCGTTCTCCAAGTTGTTCGATGTAGCCTCTATAACTATGTCTCCATTGATCTTCTCTATAACCTCTATAGCTGAGAGACCCGGTTTGCCTATGGACTTCATGGCTGAGACCGAGCCCAAACCCCTCTTAACTTCTAGGGCCTTAGTTAAATCCACCCCTGCTTCTGAGATTGCCGCTCCGCCACGGTCGACTATCGCGACAACCTTCAAATCCAGCCCATACCTATCCTTAAGCATTCGGCGGTGCAACATAAGGATTTCAGCTAACCCCCGACCTACATTTCCAAATCCTATGATGATTAAATTAACCACGTTATCCTCCCCCTACAGCCGGAATAATTGAGATCTCGTCGTTTTCGTTTAGCCTTGTCTCTAATATACCTGTGAACCTCACGTCTTTTCCATTCACGTATATGTTGACAAATCTTCTCAGATTCCCCCTCTCATCTAGGATTCTATCTTTAAGCCCCTCTCCATATTTGGCAGCAACCTCATTAAGGGCTTCTTTAAGCGTTGAGGCATTAACGTAAACCATCTTTTCACCCGCGATTCTCGCTAATATGCCAAACAAGACTACTTTCACTTTAGCCATACTTCACAATACCTCCTAACATTGCTAGATTCTTGAGGCTGCTGAAGTTAGGCTCCACCTCAATTATGCTCGCAGCGTCTGCCGAGAAAATCTCTAGTGATTTAAAGCCACTGCCAGTAACACAGCAAACAACCTCTTCATCCCTGCCTATGTCGCCTGACTCAATAAGCTTTTTTAGGACGGCTATGGCCACTCCGCCAGCTGGTTCAGCGAAAATTCCCTCAGTCTTCGCTAGAAGTCTCATTCCCTCAATTATTTCCTTATCCGTCGCATGCTCGGCTAATCCCCTGGACTCTTTGATAGCCCTCAAAGCATAGATTCCATCACCTGGATCGCCAATGGCTAGGCTCTTAGCGATAGTTTCAGGCTTCTCAACAGGGAAAATATCTTCAGAGTTATCCTTGAAGGCCTTAACTATCGGTGAGCATCCCTCCGGCTGCGCTCCTATTAATCTTGTTTTAAGACCATTGATCAACTCGAGCTCTCTAAACTGCTTCAGCCCCCTCCATATAGCGCATAATAGTGCCCCACTTCCCACCGGTATTATGATATTTTCCGGAGCCCTCCAACCAAGCTGCTCACAAACTTCGAAGACTATAGTTTTCGAACCCTCAACATAGTATGGCCGTACATTTATGTTCACTATCCCCCAATCAAACTCGTAGGCGGCTTGGGCGGCAAGCCTATTAGCGTCATCATATGTTCCTCTAACAGCGACTATCTTGGCTCCATAGGCAGCTGCCTGAAGAACCTTACCCCTCTCAGTATTAGATGGAATAAAAACATAACATGGTAATCCAGCCAGAGCTGCATGTGCGGCTGTGGCAGCGGCGAGATTTCCAGTTGAAGCGCAACCAACAGCCCTAAACCTGAACTCAAGGGATTTTGAGATTGCAACTGTAGCCGGCCTATCCTTGAAGGATCCTGTCGGATTAACGGTATCATTCTTTATGTAAAGTTTTTTCATTTTTAGGATTTCCGCCAGACGCCTACACTCTTGGAGTGGTGTGAAACCAGCCCCTAAATCGATGATTTTTGTCTCGTCTTCAAGCGGTAATAGCTCGCGATAACGCCATAAAGTCTTACTTCGTGCCTCTATAACGGGCTTGCTGATGTTTATCGAATCTATATCGTAAATGACTTCTAAGGGACCGAAGCATTCTTCGCATGCATGGATCTTCGCTGGCGGATATTCTCTTTCACATTCTCTACATTTAAGCGCTTTTATGCGACCGTTTTTCATGAGGGCTTCGCCTCCCATAACGATGTTATAACGATATGATTATAACTGATATTTATACTTTTGTTTAAAAAATATTCTTCTCAGGAATAGATGCTGTCAAGTTACTGGTATTGCTGGCGGCCTTCCTAGGGTTTGATGGGGCCTTATGAAGTTGTACCATAGGACAAAAAGCCTTATGAAGAGCTTGATCTTGAGGATAGGCATCTTCCTTACTGGGGAGTTGTTGAAGAAGCGCCTAGTCCTGGCTTTCATCGTTCTGAACTAACGCTCAATGCGGTTTCTCTCGCCGAAGGTTCTGTGCATCCATTCAAGGCCAAGGGCTTGGAAGGCTTCGGGATACCATGGTCCCTTATCTACGAGGATGAATGGCTTGTTCACGTAAGTCTCCAGCACCCTCCTCAGGAAGGCTTCCGCATGGAGAATGCTCCTCTGCCAGGAAACCCATATGGCTAATAGCTTACGCGTATCCACATCTATGGCAGCCCAAACATAGCACCATTCTCCATTAGCCTTGATCTTAGCCTCACCGACGGCTATCATACGCCTTGGTTTAGCCTCGACCTTGACCGTTATGAGCTCCAGCTTCTTGACTCAAAGCCTTACGGCCTCATGGCTGCATGGAACAACCCTCAGGACGTAGGTTATTTCCCTATAACTCAAACCAGCCATGTAAAGCAGAATCGCCCTAACCTTAGCCTGCAAAGAAAACCTATTAATCCTGAATAAACTACTATTCCTAAGGGCTTCGAGGAGCCACTCGATGGTGATCACCTCCAAAAACGGCTTCTCAAAGCCCCTAAAAAATAACTTAACAGTATCTCAGGAATATTTCGCAATTTTTATAAGTCCGTTATACCCATAAAATTTTGGGTGTAGCCGGTTGCGATGCCAGGTTTGTGGCAGATTAATTCGGGGAAAGCCGATAATGAGAAAAACATGCTGCATAAATAAGCCCTTCGTCTTTTGCTCCGAAGAATGCATGAAGAAGTGGTTCCAAAGCTGGCTGCGTAGACAAGCGTGAACAAAAAGGTTTTATATAACGGTGTTATATAATTCATTTGGTGATTGATATGCCAAAAATATCCATAATAGTATCCTCGGAAAAATTGGATAAGCTCTTCCCGGCGATGACTTTAGCTACAACCGCAGCTGCTATGGGTTGGGAGTCAGAGGTATTCTTCACTTTCTGGGGTCTCTTAGCCTTAAAGAAGGGTTATGAGCCAAAAGAAGTGAGCTTAGATTATAAGGGCTATGAGGATGAGCTTAGGAGGGCGGTTAGCTCCGGAGCCATGCCGAGCTGGCG
>JAGTQD010000052.1 GCA_018396405.1 Candidatus Bathyarchaeota archaeon | reverse complement strand
CATGCGAGCTAGCCGATGAAGGGGTTAAGGAGATGATTAGATCTGTGCACATGCCATATGATGGAATAGAGGTGGACGCGATTCCCCTGGACATCGTGATCAAGCGGATGCTGAAGTGGCTGGACTTCGCCCACCGCCTAGAGGCCAGCATAGCCGTATTCCACACGCTGGAGAGCTCACTAAGAGAACTCGAGGCGAACCACGAGTTTTTCAGGAGAATGGCGAGGGAGGCGGCTGACAGGGGCATCAAAGTCGCCGTGGAGAACAGGCTGGAGAGAAGGCTCTTCGGATCCAATCCCAGGGACCTGAAGCTCCTCATCGAATCCGTGGGAGAGAACATCGGTGCATGCGCCGACGTCGGCCACGCCAACATCAACCACAACCTCAGCCAGCTCCTAAAAATGCTCGACAACTCCATAATCGAGGTGCACCTGCACGATAATAATGGTGAAAAGGATGAGCATAAGTCACCATTTACAGGATCGGTATCCTGGGGTCTTGTATTAGATTGGCTTAAGAGGCGAAAAGAGGGCATTAATATCGTCTTTGAGATTCTGTGCTCGGAGCAAATATCTAGATGCTTAACAATTGCCAAGGATTCCACTTCTACATTTAATGACACAATTTCGGAAAAATGATCAAAAATTCTTCAGCAGATGTGGAACCGGCTCTTTGACCACACCTCCACGTAGCATGCCGTTAAACCTAATCCTTATATGAATACTAATTAATTGCAGCTTCATTGAGAATCTAGCAATGAGGGTATTACTCGTGAATGCTACGTTTGGTGGCGTTAGCGGATCTGGCAGGCATGTCAAGCTTCTACATGATTTCTTGAGAGATAGAGTGGACTTTGAGCTCTGGACTGTTGATACCATTGGCTGCCTGAATGTTAGGAAGCTCAAAAATGCATCATTTTATTTAAAATGTAAGCTTAGACAAATACCGAAGGACATTGACATAATACATGTTCACAATCCAAAGTTTGCAGGTCTATTTGACGAGAGGAAGAAGAATGTGTTAACTGTTCACGGATCTTATGAGGAGGAGCTTATGCTCCAATACGGCCCACTTATAAGGCCCATAGTATGGTATATCAGGAGAAATCTCAAGAAAGCCGATGAAATCACCTGCGTTGATCCATATGTTGCTGAGCGGGCCGGATGGACTTGGATACCGAACATGATTGATGTCGGTGAGGTTGAGAGGGTACCGCCAGTGGAGGGAGAACCACGTCTTCTCTGGATAGGGAGAGATGACCCCGTTAAGAATCACACATTGTTCAGGGAAGTAGCGAGAATGGCTTACGAGGAGCTGGGGGTCAAGAGCCTCGCACTTGGAATACCAAGGGGAAGATATCCGGAAGAAGGGTGGATAGAGTATAAGGTGGTGCCTTGGAGCAATGTAATAGCATATCTAAAAAACGCATATGCCCTAGTGATAACTAGTAAGGTCGAGGGATTTCCAACAACAATCCTCGAAGCATGGGCGTCAAAATGCCCGGTCATAAGTCCTCCACTACCATCAATAGTTAAGCTGAATGAAGTGCTTGGCCAAGTGATATACACGACCAATAGCTATGATCCGGAAGAATTTCTATCCAAAATAAGGATCACAATCAAAGGAGAGACTGATAAGATGATCGAAAAATGTCTTCTGATCGTCAAGGAAAAATTCGATGTTAAGGTAGTTTCCGAGAAGTATTTCGAGCTTTATAGAGGGATTTTAGATCATGAAAATATAAGAAGTTGTGAGACTTGAGGAAAAGATTTTCCGGTCAAGCGCATCATGAAAATATGAGATCTAATTTCTTACTTTTAATGTGTTTGTAATCTATCCAATATCAGTTGGTAAAGCATTCCAATAGTTCTAAGATCTTGCCTCAGTAATTCTATTAACGAGAGAATGACTTTTTCAATAAAACTAAGTGTTTGCAACTTTATATATCTTCGTAGGTAGTACAAGTATATTAATGGTTGCAGTATTGGAAATACTATACTTGAAGTAAGCACTATGTTCTTAAATCTCCATAATTTCTCCATATTCGGATGCTTCCTAGATATTAGTACATAGCTTCTCCCATATCTGAAATTGGTTTTCAGAATCCTTGCCCTTTCAAGATGTATAGCGTAATAATTTAGGTACGATAGCTTATACCCTCTCTTCCTAATCCTATAGCTAATGTCGCTGTCTTCTTTCGCTAAATCAAAGAATTCGTCAAATCCTCCTACTTCTTCTAATACTTTCCTTTTAAAGACTGTACATGCAGTATGCAATGCGACTGCTTCAGCAGGATATGGTGGGTCTTGGTGATGTAAATGTATTGCGAGATTTTTTTCCTGAAATCTCCCAAACCATCCCTTATCGAGCGAAATTGGTTTAAGCTTGGCGGCTACAGCCCCGAGCTCTTTATCTCTTTCCAGCACTTTGATGGCTTCTGCTATAAACTCTTCATTTAGTAGCACATCGCTATCCAGCATAACTATGTATTCTGCAGATGATGAACGCCATCCAATGTCTCTAGCATAACCTAATCCCTTGCCTTGATCATATAATATTTTCACGCCTAGGTGCTCTTGATAATGTTTAACTATGCTCAGAGTGTTATCGATTGATCCTCCATCAACAACAATAATTTCTAGATCAAACTTACTCTTCAGTCTTAAGATCTCCCTCAGACATTTATCCATGGTCCTCTCAGAATTTTTTGTCAGTATTACGAATGCTACTTTCAAGTCTGGGCCATAAGTTACGGGATATTATTTAAATTTAAGAGTTAATCTTAGCTCAATATCATCGTTTGGCTCTGTTCTGGAGAAAACAGCATAACTTGCTCACATTCTACGAAGAATGCGAATCGAGAATGCAATCCTAAAGATAATTGTTTTATGGCTTTTAGAGAGACGATCAGAAGGAATATCAATGATACAACAGCCATAGATATGGTGTTTAAAGATTCTTGCGCTTAGAAAGATACATTATTATTTCCAAACAAAATACCTATTTTATTTACTGAAATGAGGGGGAGCCAGCTCTTAGCGAACTTAACTTTCCTTTGTAGACGAAATGTTAAAAAGGTTTCATAACCAAATTAACATGATATGAAAGTACTTGTTACTGGAGGAGCTGGTTTCATAGGTTCTCATGTTGCGGAATATTATGCAAGTAAAGGTGATGAAGTGGTCATAATGGATAACTTTTCTAGGCATGTACTTCTTGGAAAGGGTGAGGAATGGCAAAGATATAACCTAGAGTACCTGCGGAGAAATCATCCTTCAATCACCGTTATTGAAGGTGACGTACGTCGCATGGAGGATTTGAATAAAGTCGGTAGAAGCGTTGATATCATAATTCATGCTGCAGCCCAAGTAGCTGTAACAACATCATTGGTGGATCCCCTAACCGATTTCACAATAAACACTCTTGCTACATTAAATGTTTTAGAATTTGCTAGACGTAATGATTCGTTCGTACTCTTTTGCTCCACAAATAAGGTATATGGTGAAAATGTAAACAAAATACCGCTTAAAGATCTCGGAACTCGCTATTGGTATGCTGAGCCAATATATGAGGAAGGAATTCCCGAAGAATTTCCTGTTGATGGCTGTGCTCATACGCCTTATGGCTGTTCCAAATTATCGGCAGATATCTACGTACAAGATTACGCATACACTTATGGGCTAAGAACAATAGTTTTTAGATTAAGTTGCATTTATGGAGAAAGACAATTTGGAGTTGAAGATCAAGGATGGTTAGCCCATTTCATCAAACAGGCAATTCTTGACGAATGGATCACCATATATGGTGATGGAAAGCAGGTCAGAGATGTTTTATATGTAAAAGATCTGGTTAATGCAATAAATCTCGGATTTATTAATAGTAAGCGTATCAGAGGGGAAGTCTTTAACATTGGAGGAGGTCCTGAGAATGCGATTTCGATATTGGAAGGGCTCGCTTATATTAGAGAGCTAGTAGGACACGATTTACGCATAAGGTATGCAGATTGGCGTAAAGCTGATCAGAAAGTTTATGTAAGCCGTATTAAGAAAGCTTATGATCTTCTTCATTGGAAACCAAGTGTTAGTTGGCGTGAGGGAATAAAGAAACTTTATATTTGGATGGAAGATTTACTTAGAAAACGGTGACTACTTTTGAATTTAAGAATCGACCTGTTCCTATCTTCTCATCCTCTATGGAGAACCTTAATTGAAAAAGCACCAGAAAATGTTACATACGATGTTTGGAGCGGATTTAGAGGAAAATTATATCTTTCACTTACGAGCATCTTCCCTAGAAAAAAGCTTATACATTTTTGTAATGGTGTAAAGCGTGCATATAATAGGATATGGGTTGCAGATATGGAATCTGCTAAAGTTTTCTTCAAATCTTATTCATTGATGGAGGATCCTGATAGTATTACCGCCGCCCAGGAGAGACTTGAAACTGGTGAATGTAAAGCTCTTTTACCATTAACAGAAAGTGCTTTAAAAACGCTTAAAAGATTTTTTAACATAAAGAGATTTTATGTTAAAGTGATATATCCAACTTTCTTCACAAAAATCAAAGCTACTTCTCCTGCAAGACGCGATTTAATAGTCTTTATCGGCGGATCCCATGTAAATAAGTCTTTTGAGGCAAAAGGTGGACGAGAGGTTCTTTTAGCATGGCTGGAGTTGCATCGTATGTACCGAGATCATAAATTGCTGATGATTACCACACCCTCTCGGGAGTACCAGAAGATCGCCAGCGAACTTCGCAACGTACAGGTAGTAAGTTTTATGCCCCGAGAGACCATTTTATCCGAAGTATATCCCCGCTCCAGGGTAATTCTCTTACCCTCTATGATTGATACCGTAGGTTATAGCGTGATAGAGGCCATGAATTACGGAGTAGTGCCAATAGTTAGTGACCATTTCGCTTTTCCTGAAATCGTTGCAGATGCGGGATTAATTGTAAGAGCACCCATAAAACTTTGGAAAGAAGATGGAGCGCCAAATCTACATTTTTACGAAGAGTTATCCGAAGGACCCTTTGAGGAAATGACTGAAAAAATTACCAAGGCATTACATACGTTGCTTTGTGACGAAGATATTTGGCGAGAATATTCTCAGAAAGCGCAGAGAAGAATAACTAATCCACCCTTTAACATCGAGTTTAGAAATAAGCAATTAAAGGAGGTATATGAGACAGCTATTTCCTGAATTTTAATGCTGCCTTTAATATTGATCTGAACTCCTTATCCACTAGCGTTAACATCCCAAAATAAGATAAGCTTCCAATGAGAATTGATGGAATCGCCGATTGAAGTGCCTTATAAAGTTCGCTTGGTAAAGACCTCGGGCTAATTGAGTATACTATTATCCCCATGAAGATTGATGCTAGGAAGTACTTTATCGTAGGGATTTTTGGAAATGAGAATTGGAGCTTGCGTGAGGCTATTCGATATTTGTAGGCAGTTATTATGAAGAGAGCTATTAAATTCGTTGTAATCCATATCATTACAATGTCTAATGGATTTTTAGGCTGTATTATATATAGGGCTATAAGAAGCGATGGAAGGTACATGAATGAGTAAAGGTAATTAAGTGTTGGAACAAAGAAGAGTTTGCTATTAATTATTTCCTTGAATCTAATCTCATCTTTGTAATCTACCCGCTCTTCACCGAGTAGAGTAGAATCCATTATCGAGTTTAGAATGAAGATTACTGAGTGCAAGAGTGCTATTGGAAGCAGTGAAGCGGCAGCGACGTATTCTGGTCTAAGGATATTGAGCAATTGTTCTTTTAATATGAAAGTACCAATTGCTGTTGGAATGACAAACATCATGATCAGGCTGAGGACGGATTCTACATCTTTTCCAGATGGCTTTTGTAACATTTTTGGATAGAGGCCTGCAGCTAAATTGCCCGACATGCTTACAAAGCCCCCGATCAAGAATAAGGCTGTTGCATATCCCAATGGATATGCGGACTTAGCCAATAACGTTATAATTATCACGTCAAGAGAGGAAATATACGTTGGAATCGATATGTACAATGGAAGCCAAACTAGAGCAAAGAATTTCTTTGCAATGGTTTTATCTACGCCTCCCCAATTAAGTCTTTGAAGAGAAACATACAAGAAAAGACTTCTAGCTATAAATCCTGAGATTGTAGCTAATATAGCTCCAGTAAGACTGAGTTTTAGACTTACTACTAAGATTAGAGCTATCGGGAGTTTGATTAAATCTTGAATTATTTGTGCATAATAGTTAAGGTGAGGTCTCCACGCAGTTGCTACAGATTCAAGACTCGTATATATGTAGATGAGTGGAATTTCAAATGCTGCTACCAAGAATACTACTTCTGGGTATTCAATGGAACTGGAAAAAATTTCTATCATAGCCATGAATATTAGCATTATAAAGAATGCCAATGGTATGGTTATGGTTAGAAGCGTCTTCAAAATGTATTTATTTTGTGCCGTGAGTCTGGTAGACCAAAAGGAAAAAAGATATATGGGCATTGCAAAATAACTTATTAGCGTTCCTAAGTATCTCCAAACACCTAACTCTATGGGAGTCAATTTTCGAGTTATTAACAATGAAAATAGCAGCCCTGTTAAGGCTAATGTTATAGATGAAAAATAGGCTACAAATCCCGTATATCGCAGCCTTATTTGATTCATTTTTACAAGAAGATGAAATCACCCTCTATTTGTGTATAGTGTTTACTTCTCACAAATATGCTAGAAATTGCTCAGCTAACATTTGTATCAATCTGTCTCTATCATGGATGAAATGAAATGAGCATATTGGGGGATGAGTTTATTCCAGTCATATTTCTCTTCTATAATTCTTCTTGCCCTTATGCCTTTAGCTTCAGCTTCTTCAGGCTCTTCTAAGGCGTTAATTACTTGGTAAGCAAATTCCTCCGGATCTTTCTTATAAGCTATATATGCTGAGCTATGATCTAAAATGGATAATCTTGCAGGGGTTGCAACCATTACTATGGGCTTAGAAGTGCTCATATACTCAAACAATTTCTGCTGCTCAGCATAATATGTGCCTAGAATGTCGCCTATGGGGAGAAGCAAGATTTTACTAGCTTTAAATAAACTCATCCTAAGAGGATGGAATGGATGAAGCGATGGAATTAGCATAATCTTGTCCTTTAAGTTGTTTCTGAGTATTTCATTCTGTAGCCAGCTCCATGCAAAAGTTTTTGGAGAAGCGGCCCCCTGTAAAATGATCTTGATCTCTGGTTTTTCTTTAGTAATTATACTTGCAGTCTTAATAAGAAGTTGTAAGCCCTGCCCTTCCCTTTCCCCCCAAAAATATGCGGCGCCTGAATATGTGAGAATTACATTGTTTTTAATGGAATACTCGTTAAGAAAATACTCAGCTTTCACATTTTTATAAACCTCATCAAATTTTGCAAGATCTATACCAAAGGGTACATATGTTGATCTTTTCAGGATTTTGGGATATTGCTTTTCTATCAATGCTTTCAATACTTTACTTGTAAAAATCACAGCATCAGCCATTCTGATCATTTCTCTATCATAAAGTGGAAGGGATGCATCATCTTGTAGAGTTACGTCTTGACAATCAATTATTAAGGGGGTATTGCATCTGAGAGCTATTCTTTCAGAAACTACTCCAAGAATGTTTAAGTTTATACAGCAAACTAAATTATCTCGGGGAATAGTTGTAAAAAGGGAGTTTTCGTATATTAAGTCCCTAGTCAGCCAGTTTAACGGTTTTGGAAGAAAATTTGTGCCCTTAAGAACACGGTTTAATCGCAGTTTCCTTACAGCGTCCCAACCTAATAATATTTTCGTATTAAGACCTATTGTTCGTAATGCTCTTGAAGCGAAAATGGGTCTTCTGTATTTTTCTGGGGGAAATGAAGTTACATATAATGCGTAATTATTTTTCATCACTTTGAATTTCCTTTTTGATCCATATATATTCTTCTTTAAGGCCTTCTTCTAATGTCTTTTCGGGGCGCCAGCCAAGTATTTCATATGCTTTCTTATAACTGCCAACAAATCGTTGTATGTCCCCCTTCCTTGGAGGATGATATTCCTTTCCTGCTTTACTTCCTGTTATTTCAATTATTTTGTTTGCAAGCTCGTTAAGCGTAGTTCCTATTCCTGTCGGTAATAGAAATGCTTGTCTTTCCGCGTCACTGTTCTCTATGGCGAGTATGTAAGCTCTGGCAGTATCTTTTACGTAAGTATAATCTCTTATCTGTTCTCCTGTTCCATAAATTGGTATTGGTTTTTCTTTTATTGCTAACTCGAACCAGTATGCTATGAAGTTATACCATCCTCCTACCCAATACGGTTGTCTTGGGCCATAAACATTACTCGGTCTCAAGATCACGTATCTCAGTCCATACAACTCACTGTATATTTTGCAAAGCATTTCTCCATAAATTTTATGAACATTATAGAATGTAGAAGGGGTGTATGGCCAGTTTTCATCGGCGATGTGCGGTGGGGGGATGTTTCCATGAACACTCCTACTGCTCGTGTATATGAAGAGCGCCTTGGGATTATGCTTTCTTATAATCTCCAGTAGTTTGAATGTTGCTTCAGCATTCCTGGAAAAATCTTCACTTGGGTAATCTACTGATTTGAATGTTGAGACCTGTGCAGCGCAATGTATTATGATATCAGCCTCCTTAACCTCATCACCGGTAATCTCCCTAACGTCTTTGCGAATGAATTCTACATCGTCTCTTAGATTTGATGCCCTTCCGGTTGATAAGTCGTCTATAACGGTTACCGTATAGCCCTCATCCAACAATAAATCAACCACATGACTTCCTATAAATCCAGCCCCACCGGTTACGAGCGCATGACCTTTCATCGAAATTCACCCATACAATTTTATGAATTTAATTTCCTCTATTATGATTTATATTTTTCTACGAGAAGACTGATGAATAACGTGGAATTTTCAGGTAGTCTCTTATGCGAGTGATGTGAGGGGGATCTTATTTAGCGCCTACTAGCGGCATGAAGATATT
Source organism: Candidatus Bathyarchaeota archaeon (assembly GCA_018396405.1). Taxonomy (GTDB): domain Archaea; phylum Thermoproteota; class Bathyarchaeia; order Bathyarchaeales; family DTEX01; genus DTEX01. The sequence goes on along the minus strand of JAGTQD010000052.1, from coordinate 670 downwards.
TAAGGGAGGAGCTGAGCGACAACGCATTGGATGTCGCGAGCCACAGTAACAGTTATAGTTACGGCATTTAATGAGGAAAAATACATTGGAAGATGTCTTGAATCTCTCTTAGATCAGGATTTTGGTGATATGGAGGTCTTAGTGATCGATGATGGATCGACAGATAGGACTCCAGACATTATTAGAAGATATGTTCAAATGAACCCTAATAAGATTCGATTAATTGTATTTCCGAAAAATCTTGGTTCAGGAAATGCGAGAAATATTGGTGCATTAAATGCAAATGGTGAGGTCATAGTTTTTCTAGACGCGGACATGAGTTTTCCTAGAGATTTCATAAGCAAATTAGTATCACCTATTCTTGATGGTTCATGTATCGCAACATGTTATGAGTATGAGGTCATCGCAAACATCGAGAATCCTTGGGTAAAGGTTCAGGGGCAAAAGATTAGAGGATTTTTAGGTGCTGATTTCACGTGGGCGATCCGCGCCATTAAGAAGCAGATATTCATCCAAAATGGCGGATATGATGCGAGATATGGATATTTTGATGATGCGACATTTCATGAAAGGACGGGTATAAACAGTCGTGTTATTAATAGCTTATACGCATATCATTATAATCCTTCAGATGCGGTAGAAATTTTTAGAAAAAGTTTTTGGATAGGTT
>JAGTQD010000051.1 GCA_018396405.1 Candidatus Bathyarchaeota archaeon | reverse complement strand
GGGGCGGGCATAGATCTTAGGGGGGCTGCGGAAAAATTTGTAAATATGGGTGTGAGGTTCCTTTTGGTAACATCGATTCAGCGTGATGGGACGCTTATCGGACCAGATATCAATAACCTATCTAAACTACTACATTTAAATGCTAATATAATAGCATCTGGCGGAGTTAGAGACCTAGAAGATCTAGTGGCACTAAAGAGTCTTGGTCTCTATGGAGTCATCGTGGGCAGAGCGCTCTATGAAGGACACTTTAGCTTAAAAGAAGCTTTAAAAATTGTGTCTCCAAATAGATAGTATTTTATGGTGCCATAAAATGGCTTTAGTTAAGCGTATAATACCATGCCTAGATGTTGATCATGGGAGGGTTGTTAAGGGCATAAATTTTATTGGTCTGAGAGATGCCGGCGACCCTGTTGAGCTGGCTAAGAGATACAGTGATAATAAGGCTGACGAGCTGGTCTTCCTTGATATAACAGCGTCGGCTGAGAAGAGAAAGATCTTAAAGGATGTTGTAAGGGCCGTTGCCTCAGAGATAAATATACCGTTCACGGTTGGCGGCGGAATAAGAAGTCTTGAAGACGCCTATACAGTTCTATCTAATGGAGCAGACAAGATCTCAGTTAACACAGCGGCCGTCGAGAGACCCGAGCTCATCAAAGAGTTAGCTGAGACATTCGGCTCACAATGCGTGGTTTTAGCAATAGATGCTAAGAGAATATATGAACGCAAGCCGGATAGGAACGTTGTGGAGACCCCAGATGGGCCGTGCTGGTTTGAGGTTTATATATATGGCGGGCGGAAGCCAACTGGCATAGATGCCATTGACTGGGCTATGAAGGGCGAAAGCCTTGGCGCCGGAGAGATACTGCTTACATCAATGGATAGGGATGGAACAGAGATAGGCTATGATATTGAATTAACTAGAAATATTTCTGAGCGCGTCAACATACCCGTCATCGCAAGCGGCGGGGCTGGTAAACCAGAGCATTTTCTAGAAGCGTTCACGCTTGGAGGGGCTGATGCAGCATTAGCCGCCTCAGTCTTCCATTACAGTAAATATCCAATACCAGTCATTAAAAAATATCTCCATGAGAGGGGTGTGCCTGTTAGGATATGAAGATTTTAAAGAGTATAGATTTAAATGAATTGAATTTCGAGAAGGGTGGGGGCATACTTCCAGTAGTCGTTCAAGATGAGACTACCGGGAGGATTTTAACTTTAGCTTACGTGAATAAAGAGGCTATTCAAAGGACTCTTGAAACCGGCTATGCACATTACTATAGGCGGTCGCATGGAAGAGTTATGATGAAAGGTGAAACTTCTGGAAATGTTCAAGAGGTTGTGGATATACTTGTCGACTGTGATTCAGATGCCATATTGTATATTGTTAGGCCCAAGGGGCCTGCATGTCATCTAGGCGAGGAGACATGCTTCCACAACAGGTTGAAGGGAGCGGAGAACCTCAAGAAGTAATTGCCTTAAATTCGTTAGGAAGCATACATCCTTTTATTCTCTAGTTCTCCCTTAACTAAACTGACTATTTTACAGAAGTGGCATGGAGCATCTTTTAGTGAAGTTGGCATTCCGCATAATGGGCAATCATATATTTCTGGCATTTCCTGATTCTTAAGAGCCTGCTCTATCAGCGGTAGAATCCTCTTATAATGGGAGTTTATAAATGCGTGCTTAAAGTTTGGTATCTTCTCCACTATCATATTTAGTATCTCTTTTCGCCTGATTGACCTAGAGCCCTTAGAGAACTGGCACTCTAAAGTTCTTATTGGTAATCCCTTATAGCTAGCATAAAAGAGACACTCCATATCAGTTAAGCCTATCAAAGGTTTTATTTTTGGCACTATTTTCGGATGGGTTTTTGGTAGATATGGCTTCAGCCTTACAAGCGACTTAACATTACCCTCAATATAGAAGTTAAATAGGGCTTCAACAGTATCATCTAAGTTATGCCCGGTAGCTATCTTCGTTAATCCAAAATCATATGCTATCTTGTTGAATAGGTAGCGTTTTATTGCCCCACACGCGGAGCAGGGTTTTCTACCATAAATGGTTTTCTTTAAGTCCATAATTGTGAAGCCCATTTTATCCTCTAGACTATAAACAACGAGATCTTTTCCAAGAATTTTAGCTAAATCTTCAACTTTCTCAAGACAATGCTTAGAGTACTCTGGCACGCCTAAATCGATGTATATCAGAGTCATATCCAGCTTATCATAAAGATTGCTTAAGATAAACGCGAGGCTTGAGCTATCTTTCCCGCCTGAAACTGCCACCCCAAGTTTATCGTCTTTAGAGATCATTTTATAAGATTCGATTGTATTTTTAACTTTTCTCTCCGTAAGGAGTGAAAAGCAGTCCGGGCATAGGTTTAGGTTAGAGTGTGCTAAATAGATTTCTGCCCTGTTTAAACCACATCTCCTGCATTTAGATGTCACCTAAGCTCCCCTCAGACCCTCAAATCTTTTGCCTTCTAAAATACAAGTGGCTATCTGTCAATCTATACTTTTCGTAAAGACACCTTCTTCAGAAGAATAAAATATTGTTAAACCATAATATGGCTTGAAAATAGGCTTGCGCTCCGGGTGTACGCTTGAAATTGAATGGTGCCCCTGGAATTGAAAGTAAAGTGCTCTTTAAGGGTTGGCGTAATAAGGGTGAGTTAAGAAGCCTTATTGCAGGTGATGTGGGAGAAAGGAAGCTCAGCGAAATTGAAGAGACCCTAATTAAGCTTGGCCTCTCAAAGAAGGAGACAAAGGTATATATTTTTCTCGCGATGAACGGGGAGAAAAAAGCTAGCGAGATATCATCCGCAACATCGCTCAATAGAACCGAAACCTATAAGGTTCTGATGAAGCTACAGAGGATGGGGCTTGTATCAGTTATAATTGAGAGACCATTAAAATTTGCTGCATTGCCGCTCGAGGACACGCTCAACCTGCTAATAGAATCAAAAAAGATGAGCATAAAAGTGCTTGAGGAGGAGAAGGATAAGCTTATAAGGGTTTGGCGGAGTTTACCCAAAATTAATTCCATTCCAGTCAAAAGAGAGTTCTTTCAGGTTCTTGAAGGATACGAAAACATAATATTAAAAGCAAAAGATATTATTGAAGAATCTGAGAAAAAGTTGTGTGCCACATTTGTTCTCGAGACTCACCTATATAAGTTCTATTATGCTGGGCTACTAGATTATATTGAGGAGGCTGCGGAGAGGGGGGTTAAGGCAATGGCTTTAGTAGTGGACTCGCCAGCATTAACCTTCTTTATTAGGGATCTAAGGAAATGTCGCATTAAGTATATTAAATATGGGGCTCATGAAATACCATCATTCATAATATCTGATGACGAGAAGCTACTCCTATTTCTTGAACAAAAATTTAACGGCTGCGGTGATGAAAGAACTAGTGAACCACTCACACTTTATACGAACTGTACAGTTTTAGTAAAAGCTCTTAATAAGATATTTTGCGATACTTGGGAAAAAGATGATCAAAAGAATTAAGAAGACACGTGCCCCCAAAGCATCTCCCAATTAGACCAATATTTTAGATTTACTCAGAAGGGACTCATATATTAGCTCTCAAATAAGGTAGATGTGGCGGTATGTGTAACCAAGATGAGACTACTAGCGGTTACACAAGTTTCATAATTGAATATTAAGACATTATAAGCTAGTGGTGCCGATGACGAGAAGAAGATCTAAGATCGAATTATATCTAGAGGTCTTAAGGGCAATAAGCAAAGGAGTCAGCAAACCAACCAATATTATGTATAAATGCAATCTATCTTGGGAGAATTCAAGAGAAATTTTGAATTTTCTCTTAAGGCAAAACCTTATTAGCGTCGTTGATGAGAATGGACGAAAAAGTTACAGGTTGACGGAGAGGGGACGTGAGGTTCTGGAGTACTTTAGTAAGGCGCAGATATTACTCACTGCAGGTGGAAGAAAGAGGGGGATCTAATAATACTCGCTAATTTTTGTTTTATTTTACAAAGCGATCCTAATTCTCCTCCCAACACCCTTCTCCAACGCCCTCTTATATGCGAGGTTAGCGGTTACAGCATCCTGTATTGCAAGACCAGTTGAAACAAAAACTGTTATTTCATCCCTCCAGGTTCTCCCAGGCTTTTTTCCGACAATTATCTCGCCCAGCTCTGCCCATATATCCGCCTTTGAAATAATCCCCATCCTCAATGGCACATTTATTTCTCCGCTATGGGCTGCCTGCTCTAGGTCATCAACAACTATTTTAGACCTTTTAAGGATTCTCGGATCAACCTCTTGCTTGCCAGGCGCATCCGCACCTATACAATTGAGGTGCGTTCCTGGGGAGACCCACTCATCCATAACTAATGGCCTTCTTGAGGGTGTCGCCGTCACAACTATATCAGCTCCCCTAACAGCATCCTCCGGCACATTAACGGTTTTTATTTGACAGATATTTCCATACTTTGCATCCATCTCCCCTTTAAAGGCCCTCATATTCCTCTCATTTATATCCCAAACCCTAATTTCATCAAACGATTTAAAGACTTCTATAAGTGCTGTAAGCTGCATTTTAGCCTGTGTCCCAGCTCCAATGAAGCCTATAACCTTTGATTCATTTCTGGCAAGGTACTTTGCGGCTATTCCACCAGCGGCGCCAGTTCGCATGTTTGTGATCGACGTCCCACCCATAATTGCTAGCGGAAAACCATTCTTGGGATCAATCAAAATTATTGTCGCCATAACCGTTGGCAAACCATATCTATCTCTGTTCTCTATATGTGCATTTACTATTTTCACCGCCGCAACGTCAATTGCCTCTATATATGAAGGCATCGTCCTTAAATCTCCATCATACCTGTCAAAGAATAAATATGTCTTTGGGGGCATCTGGATGCGACCCATCCCCTTCTCCCTAAAAGCAAACTCCACAGCTTCTATAACCTCGCCCATCGAGATTAAATGCCTAACCTCTTCATCGGAGAGGACGAGAGTTTCAAGCATTGCCATCACCAACGACTTATAATTTCTCTGATTTTAAACTGAAATTTAAATTATTTTTTAAAGATGCTTTTTAGATTTTAGGGGTCTCAATAAGTCTTTATATTGGGGGCAGAGATATGGGGAATTAGGAGGCTAGTTTAGACTTGAGTGTTTGTGTCCCCATACCCGCCAAGGACTTTCAAACTCTTCTTAACATGATTTGCATGGCTGAGGAAAGCGGCGCCGATCTAATTGAGGTTAGATTAGATTACATGGGCGAAAAATTACTGGAAAATCTTGGCCGCCTTAAAGATATTGTTAGCGTTTGCTCCACTCCATTAATAGCGACTAATAGGCATAGGAGGCAAGGTGGGGAATGCGTACTGAGTGAGGAGGATAGAATTAGATCGCTTCTTATAGCCGCTGATGCTGGCTTCAATTATATAGATGTGGAGATGGATACATTGGGCCTCCATGATGTTGTTGATAGGGTTAAGGCTTACGGCGCTAAAGTAATAATTTCCCATCATATCTTCACCCATACGCCTCCGGTGGAAGAATTAGATTTGTTTGTCAAGAAGCAGATTGAAGCTAACGCCAATGTGTGTAAGGTTGTTACGATGGCGAATAGTGTATTAGATAGTGTTAGGTGCCTAGTTTTCACGTATGAGGCAAGTAGAAGGACTAATCTAGTCTGCTTTGCCATGGGTGAAAAAGGTATATTATCAAGAATTTTATCTCCAGTCTTCGGGGCATCATTCACATACGCATCACTTAAAAAGGGTCTTGAAACTGCCCCAGGCCAGATAACAATCCACGAGCTAAAAGAAATCTATAAGAGGATGGGGATAGAATAATGAGGATAACTGGTAAGACAAGGATCTGCGCCCTGATAGGATATCCGGTTGAGCATTCGCTAAGTCCAATAATGCATAATGCTGCCTTTCAATATCTCGGCTTAGACTATGTTTATGTAGCATTTAATGTTCCGCCTGAGAGGCTTGGAGAGGCTGTTTCTGGGATAAGGGGGCTCGGTATCCTCGGAGCAAATGTAACAATGCCCCACAAAATAAATGTGATAAGATATCTTGAGGAACTAGATGAGAGCGCTCGGCTGGCAGGTTCCGTGAATACGATACTTAACAGGGATGGCAGGCTCATAGGATACACGACAGATGGGCTAGGCGCACTTAACGCCCTAAAATATGCCGGCTCAGACCCTCTTGGGAAAAAAGTTGTTATTTTGGGGGCTGGTGGGGCTTCGAGATCAATATCCTTCACACTTGCCAATTATGCCCGAGAACTGGTGATACTAAATAGAACTCTGAAGAGGGCTGAAGAATTGGTAAGCGATTTAAAGAGAGTCTTTGGCTCAGCTAACATTAGGGCTAAACCCCTCTCAGAAGCAGTCTTAAGGAATGAGCTCAAGGATACTAATATACTGATAAATGCAACCTCAGTCGGCATGAGACCCAATGAGAATGAAACACCAGCTGGAAGGGATGTGCTCCACGGAGATTTAACCGTCTTTGATATAGTTTATGACCCGCTTGAGACAAGGCTTCTTAGGGAAGCCAAAATGGTGGGAGCAAAGACTGTTGACGGACTCTCAATGCTTGTCCATCAGGGAGCCATATCCTTCGAGATATGGACTGGCGTTAAAGCGCCAATAGAGGTTATGAGGGAGGCAGCTCTAAAGAAAATTATGGGAAAAGCTGATTGAGGTGTAATTCTTGGCTTTGGTTGGGCGGGCAGTCGCGTATGGAGCTATAACAATAATTAATGCTATATCATGCGGCTTGGGCGCGGCTCTTGGAATAAGCCTTAGAACTGAGGCCACAGTCAGACTAACAAATGAGCCTGGGAGGATTGAAGGGAGAATCCTCTCGGACCCCTCAGAGAGCACAATTTTAATCGAGAAGGTTGTCCGCCACACCCTGAGACACTTCGGTGTCGAGGATAAGTATGGAGCGTATGTCGAGACAAACTCTAATATCCCAATTGCACGTGGATTAAAGAGCAGCAGTACTGCAGCCAACGCGATAGCCCTTGCAACAGTCACGGCGTTAGGTGTGGAGACGAACGACTTGACAATAATTAATATTGGGGTAGACGCATCTATCGACGCAGGTGTAACAGTAACCGGAGCATTTGACGACGCATGCGCCTCATACTTCGGAAACATCGTTATAACTGACAACTTTAAGAGAAAAATCTGTAGAATTTTTCAGCCAGCCGAGGATTACGCGGTCTTAATTTATGTTCCGCCGGGAAAAGTGTATACGGCTAAGTCAGATGTAAGTAGAATGAAGATGATAGCTAGGGAGATCGAAGCCCTTCATAAGATGGCTCTCTCTGGAGATTATTGGTGTGCGATGACACTTAACGGCTTAGCTTACTCGGTGGTTCTTGGATATGACCCTAATATAGCTATAGATGCATTATCTGCGGGGGCTGTTGCAGCTGGGCTCTCCGGCAAAGGTCCAGCCGTAGCCGCGGTGGTCCCAAAAGATAGAGTTGAAGATGTTCGAAACGCCTGGAGCAAATATGGCGGTGAGATTATAGAGAGCACAATTAACCGCGAGAAAGCACACCCACTATAATGTCATGGTGGAAAAATCAATGGTTGAGTTGATTGTTAAGGGCGGAGCCTCATTATATGGTTCTATAAGGGCCCCCTCATCAAAGGCTCATACGCACCGAGCAATAATAGCCTCATCACTTTCCCGAGGAGAATCAATGATTTACAGCGCGCTGCTCTGCGATGATACAATGGCGACGATTAATGCCTGCAGGATGCTTGGGGCCGACGTGGAGATAATTATCTCCGATAAATGTGATATAAGAGTTAAAGGTCTCCCTAAGCCTAAGACACCAGAAAACGTCATAGACTGTGGCGACTCGGGCTCCACAATTCGGTTTATTACCCCAGTATGCGCCCTCACCAACGGGATCTCAGTGCTCACTGGAGGAGAGAGCTTAAGGAGAAGGCCCATGGGCCCGCTGCTAGACGCTCTAAGTCAACTTGGGGTTAAATGTTATTCTGCCCGCGGAGATGGTCGACCGCCCATAATAGTGTTCGGCGGCGGGATCAGAGGTGGGAGAGCTGAGATTAGGGGCGACGTAAGCTCACAATTTATCTCAGGCTTATTATTTGCAACCCCAATGGCTAATAATGACACATATATAAACCTCCTAACCCCCCTTGAATCTAAACCCTATGTAGATATAACCTTAAATATCCTTGAAAAGCATGGCATTGAGGTGATCCCATTCGAAGATCAATTTTACGTGCCATGTGGGCAGGAGTATAAGTCGTATAGCCATGTCATTGAGGGCGATTACTCATCAGCATCATTCCTACTAGCGGCCGCGGCAATAACGAGATCAAGTGTTATGGTTGAGAACCTCTTAAAAGATACGCTCCAAGGAGACCGAAGAATAATCAATATACTCAGCGATATGGGCGTGATGGTTAATTGTGGCGCAGATTACGTTGAAGTTAAGGGCGTTGATGGGGATCTGAGACCAATCAGTATTGACATGAGAGATAACCCTGATTTAGTCCCAGTCTGCACAGCCCTCGCATGCTTCGCTAAGGGTAAAACTACAATTAATGGTATCAGGAGGCTTAGATTTAAGGAGTCTGATAGGGCTAAAGCGCTGTTAAGCGAGCTTGGCAAGATGGGGGCATTAATAAGGGTTTTAAACGATTCATTAGTTATTGAGGGTGAGGGGCGCCTCCACGGCGCCATAATAGATTCACATAAGGATCATAGGATAATTATGGCATGCACCATCGCCGCCCTAGGGGCTGAGGGTGAAACGATTATTCGTGATGCCGAGTATATAAGCAAGTCTTATCCAAACTTCATTAGGGATATGCGTCTGCTTGGGGCTGAGATCATTGAACGGTAACTCAATAGGTAAGGCTTTAGTCCTCACATGCTTCGGCGAGAGCCACGGAGCATACATAGGAGCCGTTATAGACGGCTGCCCGGCAGGGCTGCCTTTAAGCGAGGCAGATATACAGGTTGAGCTCGATAAGAGGAGACCAGGCCTATCAGAGATAACCTCGCCGAGGATGGAGGAGGATAAAGTCGAGATTATATCTGGTGTCTATAAAGGCTATACCAGCGGCGCACCAATATGCATGGTTATTAGGAATAGGGATGTGGACTCAGGGCCATATGAGCATTATGTGATTAGACCTAGGCCCGGACACGCAGATTACACAGCCAGGGTGAAGTATGGAGACTTTAATGATCCACGTGGTGGTGGGAGATTCTCTGGTAGGGTTACGGCAGCATATGTTATGGCTGGCGCGATCGCGAAGAAGCTCCTAAGCCTAATTGGCGTTGAAGTCTTGGCTCATACTGTGCAGATCGGTTGTGTTAGGGTTGACCGTGAGGTGTCGTATGACGAGATTAGAAGGAACGTTTATATGAACCCTATTAGGTGCGCTGTTCCGGAAGTTGCTGAGAGGATGGTTGAGGAGATCCTTAGGGCCGCTGGAGAGGGCGATAGCGTTGGCGGCATAGTTGAGGGAATAGCGCTGAACGTTCCGGTGGGGTTAGGTGAGCCGATATTTGACTCACTAGACGCGGACATGGCTAAGATGCTATTTAATATTCCGGCCGTTAAGGGCGTTGAGTTTGGAGCTGGCTTCAGGGTTGCTTCGATGAGGGGATCTGAGGCAAACGATCAATATGCGATAAGGGATGGGAAGATTATTACGCTGACGAACAATGCTGGCGGAATAGTTGGGGGGATATCAAATGGTATGCCAATAAAAGTTAGGGTTGCATTTAAGCCGACACCGTCAATATCGAAAAGGCAGAGAACAGTGAACCTGGAGACGATGAGTGAGGAGGAAATTCAGATCGCTGGGAGACATGACCCCTGCATAGTCCCAAGGGCCGTACCCGTCGTCGAAGCATGCCTCGCATTCGTGTTGGCAGATCATGCTCTTAGGGCTGGAAAGATACCAAGAGTAATTAAGAGTTTTTAGAGGGGACGCAAAATGCGTTGACATAATAAAATTTGTTTAAATGGGCAAATTTAAAACT
>JAGTQD010000050.1 GCA_018396405.1 Candidatus Bathyarchaeota archaeon | reverse complement strand
TTCACCGACCACTGTAGTCGGATCTTAAAAAATTCAAAAATTTTCTATTAACCAATCCTTTCAATCTTCTTTGTGAGATTCTTGAAAATGCAGAAGTTCAGGAAAGCCCATAAGCCCATATCACTTTCAATTCTCTTTATGAGATTCGACTCAATCCATTCTCCTGGAACCCAGTCGCCGAAAAGGTCGCCCATCTTTCAATTCTCTTTATGAGATTCTTCAAAGACAAGCACGGTATTGAAAGGGTTGTTTACACTTTCAATTCTCTTTATGAGATTCTCATTCACTTGTCAGGATCATAAGGGTTGAGTGATATGCAGCGCCACGCTTTCAATTCTCTTTATGAGATTCTTACTAGTAAGGATCCCCATCTGAAAACATCTGGAAACCTTTCAATTCTCTTTATGAGATTCCGAGGGTTTTTCTTGCTCTATTCTATTGTCTGGGCTTATTTTATAATTTAAGATTTGTGGTGTTGTTTCGGCAACCTCTAATATGCACCCAAAATACATGTTTCCGCCGAAGTCTCGGGGTGGGATAGTAATCTTGTATTATTGTTTTGTTGGTTGTGATTGTGCGATGACCTTAAATAGTGATGGTGTCAGTTGATCTCATAACCCCCTAAATTGACAGGTTGGCAGCGTTCATGTCTTCAATATGCCCAAAGGTGAGCTGCTGAGGATTGTTCACCATAGATCGTAACTGATATAGATTTTCTTTAAGGAATATTAGTATAGTTCCATTGTTTTGAGAGGATCATTATTAGGCCTAGGAGTATGAGGATTATGCTTATCGCCGTGAAGGTTGTGAAGAGTATTTCGCCGAGACCGGTCCAGGCGCTATAGGTTTCATATAGTAATATTATGCCAAGTATTATCAATATAAGGCCGATAAGCCGCTCCATGAAAATTAGCAGTATTGGCCCTCCCTCTCTACTAGCCTTTTCCAATGTCCCCCCAGCCTGGTTCGCATTTATTCTATTTCCCTTAACCTCTCTGGCAAATATTTATCTACTATATGGGTTAATCCATACCTTGAGAAGGCTTCCAGCTCACACTTCTTCTGTATCTTCATAAACATGTTGAGCTCCCTCTGCCAGAGCTCATCCTCCTTATACCTTGGATCGCGCATGAGCTCATTGAGCCGCTTAATATCAAGATCATCAAGCTTCTCGCTTGGCAACTTATATTTTACGATGTCCGACGCCCAGACCCCAGCCCACTTTGCATCAGGTGTCGTTAAATCCCTTAAGTGGGCTGCATTAGCCGAGCCCGAGATTATCACCATGGCTATATGCATACCCCATGGATCGGCATCAGTAAATATGTAGACTGGTAAATTAAGCTCCTGGTTCAGCCTACGAATAAAGTATCTTGTTGATCTGGGGGCCTGCCCTCCGAGAAAGACTAATATAGCGTTAAATTTCTCGTGAACCCTCTCTTCAATAAACCTCGTGAATAGACCTCCCTTCTCAACCGCTATAATTTTATCGGCGCTTGTCTCAATAAATTCTGCTGATGTCAGGGCCGGGCCAATCATCACACCGTCAGGATGCGATGTTAGGTTAAGCCGCTTCCCCTCATAGTTTGGAACAGTATACTCTATTGTCAGGTCGCCGAAAACTGCAGACCTCTCCTCAGGGAAGACATTAAAATCCTCTCTAGCGCAACCTAAAATGCTCTCTAAGTCCGTTATTATATTGTCAGATTCATCTTGGCTCTCAAAGGGGATATCATATGCTTGGGCTGAGTAGAAGACATCTCTAAGAGTTGATGTCTTCTGATTAGATGTCAATTCATGAACGAAGAAGGCCATCCAAACTAGCTGAGCGACAGACCTAATATGCCCAATGTTACCAGCACTTCTCCTTTTCTTCTTCTCTCCGAGCACGTATTGCCTCAGGTTTTCATCATAATATATGTTGTCGGTCGACCTGCTGGGCATAACTATTTGTGGGAATAAACCTCTCTCCAACTGCCTATATATTTCATGCCCAAAGCCCTCAAGCCTTGCAAGAACCTCTCTCCTCTTTTCCCTTGCAGAGAATTTAACCCTCTCCAAACCTCCTCACCCTCCTCAAAAGATTCTTTATATCTGGAACCTTCTCCTCCCTCGCAAGCTTAGCCGAGAACTCGGCTATCTTAGGCAGGTATCTCAAGAAGACCGAGAGACGCTCCTTCTCACGCTTAACCTTTTCCTTCCTCGACAAGTAAACCTTAAGCTTACGGGCAACCTCCCTTACACCATTCAGTATCTCCCGGCTTATCTCAGGCCTATCCGCAATCATCTCCTTTCCAACAGTCTTCCATGGAATCTTTGTGCTACATATGTGGACTATTATTGCAATGGGCATGCCTGGCTCAACATTATATCTCCGCCAATCAATCGACTTAATCACCTTCCAACTGACGTCACCAGACTCGTCGTAAACAAGAGGGATCTTATTAGCAAACCTATATAACGTTATATCATTATCGCTTCTTACTGGAACCTTGCCGCCATACGCCACCCCAACCTCAACGATGAAGGGGTGCCCAGAATATGCTGATGGCTTACGCTGAGTAACCGCCGCAAACTCCGGCTCAAGCTCCTTCATGATCCCAGCCTTAAGTATCTCTTCTCCCAATGGGGATAGGCAGCTCGCGTCTGGGGGAAGGAACCCATTAAAGCTCTTCATTGCCTGAACAAGCTTAACTATCTCCTCAGGCTTAAGCCTCTTTGGATCTGTATCCTCTGGGAAGCCGGCAAACTCTAGGAAGCTCTTTGCTATCTGCCTGCCAACCCTGTGGAAGTGCTCCTGCATAAAATCCAAGAGGGTTTTACATTTGGTTACGCGTATTATGCGGTATATTGTCTCAACATCGACGCCATGCGGGTGTGGGAGTGTTTCCTTAGGCTGTGGTGGGAGCACTGATACAGTCCTCTCAAACTTATATAGGCGGCCCTTCGGGTCAACAAACATGATATTGGCGTAAGGGTTGGCGATAGCTGTTTGCTTAAGATACTCGATAACCTTCGGCTTCGCCTTAGAATAATCTCCCTCAAGGTTAACCTCAACTATTGTGCCATGCCACTGCCCATCATTCTCATACACTTTCTTCTCAAGGATTATCGGCTGGTTCCGCTCGATATCTATCATCAGCCTATACCCATATATTTTCGAGTCGCCTGTGCTCGATAAGACTTCAACAGGCTTATTGGTTGTTATCTGACCATAAAGTATAGTCATTGTTCCGCCTAGACCAAATGTGCCACGGGTCTGCTTAAGCTTATACTTTGAGCTGAAGAGGAATTGGCAAAAAGCTAAGGGAATATATTCTGATGGTATTCCTGAACCATTATCTTCCACCCTGAGAGTGTAAAATCCCTCCTCCTCAGTCTCGCCAGTAGATGATAGACGTATATAAATGTCTGGGAGAATCCCAAATGGTTCAGTCGCATCGAGCGAATTCTCAATAAGTTCCCTAATGGCTGAAAAAATAGCTCTAGCAGGATTAGAAAAACCAGCTATCTCCTTATTCCTATAGAAAAAGTCTGCCGGGCTTATCTCCTGAAAAACTTGGCTTATTATCTGCACCCCCAGAACCTTACAGGGGATTTTGTCTCTCCTCTCGTTTATTAACTAGGATAATTCAATCTTCATAATATGCCTATTTAGACCGGGATGTTATAGACCCGCCTTCCCAGAGCTCGAGGCGCCTAGCCTTCATCTCCTGTCTCTTCTTCTGAAGGAACTTGAATACTGTTGAGTGTTCGCTCCCATTTATTATCTTTAGGATAGCCTCCCTTGCAACGTTAACTTGGTCGAAGTCCCCTATTATTGCGACGGTATGCCCATAAACGGATATTAGGGCGCCAGTCAGCTCCTCAATCATCCTCCTAGCCTTCCCCTCCTTACCAATTATCCTCCCCCTAACCCTCGTCAACTCTGACTCAGATTTACCAAGAAATTCCCTTAAATCAATTATATCCAATATAATGTCTTCTCCATCAAGGAGCCTAAAAGCCCTCTCCGGTGAGAAGCCTCTCCCAATGGCCAAAACCACATCTTTAGCCTTAAATAGCAGGGATGGATCCTCAGCCTCATCCCTTAAAGTTATTGTCACATCGCCCGTCTCACTATCAATGTCGAGGATGACTGGCAGCCTTCGCTGTATATATTCCTTAACGCTACCCTCGGTTCCAATTAAAACGCCAATTCTTTCCTTCGGTATCTTAACGAGAAGATTCCGAGCCACCCACAATCACCCTATGCGCTTCCTCTACATCAATGACATTTACGCCTAGCTTAGAGAAAAACCTATTTATATTTTCGATGTCTCGGGTGAGGAGCTGTTCTGCCGCTGGATGTCCGGTTGGCACTGCCTGGGAGAAGTCAAATAAGACTGGTCTACCCCTCCAAATCATTATGTTATATTCGCTTAAATCTCCATGAACTAGCCCAGCACCCCTATAGAGCCTCTTAATATTGAGTAGAATGTTACGGTAAATCTTCTCGGGTTTCTTTAGCTCGATATCTTTTAATAGAGGTGCGCTGACACCGTTCCTGCCTATAAACTCCATTATGAGAACATTCTTTTTTATGGCTATTGGGCGCGGAACCCTAACCTTAGCCTCATATGCCAACTTCAAGTTCCTAAACTCCTTCTGAGCCCATTGATAGACTAAGTGCCTTATATCCCTCTTAACATCCTTAAACCTTGGATCCCCAAGGATATATGGGAGCCTTCCCCTCCTAAACTCAGCTGAAACTGTAAGAAAGATCTTTATTGCTATCTCCTCGTTGTTCGGCCCAACCCCCCAATATATTCTCGACTCCTTACCAGAATCTACGACGCCATAAATTTCTTTTATTATGCCATCATTCATAAACTCGTATATCGTCATCAGAGTCGACTTATCAAAGACCTCCTCGAGAACCTCATATTCCTCGCTCCTCTTCTCCTTCATCCTCTGCTCAGTCTCATACTTCCTTTCTTCACGCTCAATCTCCTTCCTAATCCTATCTTTGAGAGACATTAAATGACCTCATATCTATTGCAGTATCAGGAGACCATTCCTACGCAGATACTCAACCTGCCCCTTAGTATACCTCCAGATCACGTCGCCCCTGGACTCACGTTGGAAATCCCATGGGGAGACTAGAACAACGTCGCCAACCCTTATCCACAACTTTCGCTTAAGTTTACCTCTTATACGGCATATGCGCTCATAACCATCTTGGCACTTAACAAGAACACGATCATAACCAAGCATTTTCACAACTATCCCAAGAACATCATTCTCGGATGGAAGCACTAATTCCTCACTAATCTCCTCCTCACTAACAACCTTCTTCTTACCCAAACGGACTCCTCAAACGCTATTCCATCTAAAGAAAGATGATGAGCCTACTTAAATATATTTCAGGTTAAATCAAAAATATAGCATAAAATCTTAAGATCAATGAAGGCAACACTAATAAATATCCTTAATAGATCGCGAGTGTTAAAGATATAACCGAGAAGGGTTCTGTCTTTCTGGGGGTTTCTGGAAGCCATCCGCATACCCACACAGCCCCTAGTGATCTAAGAGCCAAACCCTCTAATAATTTCAGATAAAGTAACGCTAAGACCAAAAGGGAAAAAACCGTAATAAATCAACGATCGCATAAAACCTCTTAAATTATTTTCATTCTTCCTCTGGTCCAGCGACACTGTGGTCTTCTATTTCTTGTAATACCCTAATATTTTTATGGGGGTTTAGGCGGGATTACTCAAACAGGATTACTTCTACTTCATCCCCCTCATTTATCACATCTAGGTTTACTGGTAGGATAATATATCCATCAGCCCTTGAGAGACTTGTTATGTCGCCAGACTTCTTGAAGACCGGATATACTTTTCCATCAACCACTTTAACCGTAAGGAACTGTTCTCTGCCAGTTGAGGAGACAAAGCGTCTACCCATCTTAGCCCTAATCACGTTTGGCTTCTTTGGAGGGAGCCTAGCCATCTTTCTTACCGCCGGGACAAGAAAGACGTAGGCATTGCTCAAGCATGATGCCGGGTAGCCCGGCATCCCGAGAACGGGCTTACCCTTAACTATGCCAAAAAGGGTTGGCTTCCCAGGCTTTATCTGAACCCCATGAAATACTAGTTCACCCTCATCCTCTATAACTTTAGCCAGAATATCTCGCTCCCCAACAGAGCTGCCCCCAGAAAACACTATCATATCGTGATCTAGATATCTATATAAAGCTGATTTGAGGGCTTCGTAGGAGTCTGGGATAATTGGGGCTCTAGTAACATCGGCTCCATTCTCTAAGAGAACTGATGCTAAAGTATAAGAGTTCACGTCGTAGACGCATCCCTCCCTAAGATCAAAACCGAGCTCCACGATCTCAACCCCGGTGGATATAACTGCCACACGGGGCTTCCTGTAGACTAGAGCCTTCCTCAAGCCGAGAGCCGCGAAGACCCCTATTTTCGCTGGCGTTAAAACTTCTCCCTCCATTATCACCACCTCACCCCTCTTTATGTCCTCGCCCCTCGGCGAGATGTTTTCAAGTGGGTGGACAGGCTTGTATATTAAGACTTCATCCCCCCTCTCCTCCGCGAACTCGGCCATAACAACGGCATCTGCGCCGGGCGGGATCGGGCATCCAGTAGCTATGCGAATGCATTCGCCCTTCTCTAAGCGTTTATCCGTCGTTTCACCAGCACGTAGTGTGGCGACAAGCCTTAGCACCCTGGGATTAAACTCGGAGGCACCATAGGTGTCCTCCGCCCTTACAGCATAGCCGTCCATAGCAGCTCTATCGAATGGTGGGGCATCTATTTTAGCCACGAGATTCTGTGCCAAAACCCTGCCGACAGCCCTCTCAATAGGGACTGTCTCGGTCTGGTCAATAGGCTTAATAGAATTTAAGAGCAAATTTAGAGCCTCCTCGCGTGATACGAGGAACTTGAAAGGCGAAATTCCACCCATCCAGTCTCCTCCAAACCTTGATTAAAAAGGGGGATGCTGACATAAAAACTTTTTATAGTGGGGATCCCTCATTAAAGGTTTAGAAGAGGATATAGGGCGTATGTTCGTTGATGAAGCGTTTAGAGATTCCTCGAGAATATTTAGAGAAGTTTAATGTCTCAGTTAAGAGCGCTGTCAGCGGGGATCCAGGGATTATTAAAAGCGCCTTTGGCGGGGAAATATTAAAGGGTTGTATAGGCTTCGAGGCTTCTGTTTTAGGCATAAAGTATCAGGTTTTAGTGAGCGATGATAGCTTAGAGGTTTTCTTTATAGATCCCTTAGAGAGAGATGTTGATGCATCTAAGCTCATCATATATATGTTTAATGCATTAGAGAGAGTCTTAGCGGGTAGAGTTGCCAGTTATGGAAGGCGCCTTGTCGGAATCGCCCAGCTAAAGGGAGGATCATCAGCGCAACTCTACGAGAAAAGGATGATCAACTATTTAGCCGTTGAGATGGATGGATCAGGGATTCCTGAGGTTGAAAGAGCAGTAAATGCTTTAGGGGGACGTATGATAAGCCACCAGACGGCAACATGGAGCTTTGAGGTTAATCCACTGAATGGTGTGAGGATAATGGTGGCATTCTGGCAGGGTGAAGATGGGATACCTTCAGGAGCCTCAATACTGTTTGGTGATGAGTCGATTGATGTGGATATACCGATAGAGGAGATAATAGTTGTCACGGAGATGACTATAGACAGGTTTGTCGAATTTTATAGAAGGGTGAGTGGAAGAAAACCCAAACTTTTCAGATCACTATATCTTTAGCGTCCATACATAAACATGCTTTGAAACTATAGCGAGTGCCCCCAAACAAGCTTTATAAAAAGCGATAAGAAATTTATGCACCAATAACATTATTTATTTAGCGGCATTCAAACATTGGAGATTGATTTTAATGGGCGTTGATTTAGGAGATCTTGTCCCTAGAACTATAATTGATTTAAATGCTCTTCGCGGTAAATCTATTGCCATAGATGCCTATAACGCGCTTTACCAGTTTCTTGCAATAATAAGGCAGCCTGATGGAACCCCCCTCATGGACAGTTCAGGCAGAGTAACAAGCCACCTGAGCGGGCTATTTTATAGAACATGTAACCTGCTTGGGCTCGGCATAAGACCAATATATGTTTTTGATGGAAAACCCCCAGCCCTGAAGGAAGCTGAAATCAAAAGTAGGATGAAAGTGAAGGAAGAGGCCATAAAGAAGTATGAAATTGCTTTAAAGGAGGGTAGGATAGAGGATGCTCGAAAATATGCCCAAATGACGTCCCACCTAAAGGATTATATGGCTGAGGATGCCAAGCGCCTCTTAACATTAATGGGCGTACCTTGGGTTCAGGCCCCATCTGAAGGAGAGGCCCAGGCGGCGTATTTAGCGAAGAAGGGTGATGCAGACTACTGTGCAAGCCAAGATTATGATAGCCTACTTTTCGGCGCTCCATGCCTCCTAAGAAATCTAACGATAAGTGGTAGAAGGAAACTTCCAAGAAAAGATGTTTATGTCGAGGTTAACCCAGAAATAATCGAGTTAAAGAGGGTTCTTAAAGAGCTTGGTGTAACTCATGAGCAGCTGATTGAAATAGGGATACTTGTTGGGACAGATTATAATCCCGATGGTGTTAAGGGGATTGGGCCAAAAACTGCTCTCAAGCTGATAAAAACTTACGGGAGCTTGGAAAGAGCCCTACCAACCATAAAGGGTGCTGAGTTCCCCGTTGAGCCATCGAAGATAAAAGAGATCTTCCTTCATCCAAACGTAACAGATAACTATGTCATAAAGTGGGAGGAGCCAGATGTAGGTGGCGTTATAGACTTTTTATGCGGGGAAAGAAACTTCTCAGAAGACCGGGTGCGCAAAGCCTTGGAGGAGGCTATAAGGGGGATGAAGGAGACAAGGGCAAAAAGAACCCTTGAGGAATGGTTCAGGTCTAAATAGCCATGCTATTATCAGGCATTTTGAGCCATAAACGTCATCCTAAAAAGTATCGTTGAAGCATCTCTCTAAATTGCAAATCAAGTTTTTGTTGATCCTACTCTTTAAGTCTCCTTGTAGTCTTGACCCAAATTCTTATTAGTGTGCTTGAAATCTATGAATTTAAAGAAATAGATAATGTTCACGGCAGCTGAAGCAGCTAGCGTTTTTGGTGGAGATGGGGAGAAATGAGTTTGCGGGAGAATGAGAGAAGGCTTCTTGTAGCATTAAGGGATGCTAGTGGGAGGGCAACTATTAATAGAATTGCCGAGATCAGCGGTCTAGCTTCAGCAGCCATAATTCGAGCAGCCCTCTCACTTGAAGCAAAGAATCTTGCTAGAATACATGAGAAGAAGGTGACGAAGGTCTCGCTTAATGAGGAAGGCAAACAGTATGCTGAGAGGGGTCTTCCAGAGAGGATTCTCGCGGAGATACTGGAGAGGATGGGGGGCGAGTCATCGATAAACGGGGTGCTGGAGGCAGCCTCAATAAAGGGCGAGTTGGCTCCAATAGCATTGGGCTGGGCCGTGCGGAAGGGTTGGGTGGCAATAGACTCAAAGAGCCAAAAAATTAGAATTTTGAGGAAGCCTGATGAGGGAAGCGACGAGAAGCTGCTGAGGATGCTTAAAGATGCTGGTGAACTGATCCTGGAAGATCTAGATGAGGACTTGAAGAAAGCCTTCAATTTGCTTAAGGGTAGGAAAATAATCGTTTTGCGTGAGGAAACCCTTCGGGAGATCGAGCTGACTAAAGATGGGTGGAGCCTGCTTGAGAGGGGTTTAGAGCCCATTGAAGAGATTACGCAGCTGACGCCGGAGCTAATAGTTACTGGCAAGTGGCGTGAGAAAAGGATAGCGAGATATGATATTAGGGCTCCTGCACCCAGAGTATGGCCCGGCAAAAAGCACCCATACTTAAGATTTCTGGACGAGGTCTGTGAGAAGCTTATCGCATTAGGCTTTAAGGAAATGAGGGGGCCCATTGTCGAGATAAGCCTATTCAATTGTGATGGATTATATATGCCGCAAGATCATCCAGCCAGAGAAATACATGACATGTATCTCATAAAAGACCCTGAGTATGGTGATCTAACACCTTATATGGATCTAGTGGAGCGGATAAAAG
>JAGTQD010000005.1 GCA_018396405.1 Candidatus Bathyarchaeota archaeon | reverse complement strand
GCTTTTAACTTTTCCATCCTCTATAATGTTGATGCGAGTTTGCAGCCTAACTCTATAGCCTAGGCGTAGAAAGAGCCCGTAGAGATCCTCGCCACTTATCTTATCCCTTATCTTCCCTTCTAAAATTAGCTTAACAAGAATTTTCTCAACATAATCTGCGGCTTCTGGATACTGGTATTTTGCGGCGTTAAAGACCTCCCAAGCCCTATCAACAAAGAACTTGTCTAAAACCTCTCGTGGATTAACTTCTTTCGACTTTTCGCTTTTCATCTTTCTCTCTTCAATCTGCCTCTTGAGCTCCATCATCTTCCTATACCTAATCATTTCTAGCTCCAGATCGGACATCCTAAAACCACTTGCCCCCTAATACATCTTAAAAAGAATTCCCCTGCCACATTATAAGCATGTCGTTCCAGACACAAGTTTTTGGCTAATATCCCTCAGCCTTATACTTTAGGATAGCAGCTATCCCGCCAAATGACTTCAGCAGCATCTGCCCCTCCTCCGTCTCAGGCGAGATCACCTCAACTCTCGAGCCGGATTTCTCGGCAAGTTCTGCAAACTCCTCAATAATCTCCTTCTCCTCAGTAACTTCTAGGGTTTGATTATTACATTTGGGGCAGGGTTTGCCGATAAGCGATTGGGTGAAGCCTAAAACTTCAGAGGCTCTCATGACTTCATTATACGTGTAACCGCATGATGTGCAGCTTACAGTTACGCGCACTCTGTCTAGGGCTTCGGATAATAAGAGCATATCAACTATGCCAGCCTCAAGGGCCCTTCTAACCTCCACTTCACCATATGTCGCTAATCCAGTATCATGCCCAACTTCATATAAAAATTTCTGGACGAGCTGTCTTTCCTCGATATACCTCACGTTCCTCATTATGTCAGGCGCCTTCTCAAGAACCTCCTTTACGCCCTGCTCGCCAGTATAAGCCGTATCCACGGTGGCTATTATCTTCGCCTTAAGCCTATAATCCAGATAGTCGCCCTCCTCAAAATCGTATTTTGTCGGGCCTGGTCCACCAATAATTATGCCCTTTAAATCCTCTATTGGTAGAAAAATCTC
Organism: Candidatus Bathyarchaeota archaeon; assembly: GCA_018396405.1. Taxonomy (GTDB): domain Archaea; phylum Thermoproteota; class Bathyarchaeia; order Bathyarchaeales; family DTEX01; genus DTEX01. Next base: position 48,071 of record JAGTQD010000005.1, on the reverse strand, counting down.
ATTTGCGTGGGAACCAATCCGCTTAAAGAACTCTTGAACCTGCATTTCACGTATACGCTCAAATCTCCTCGCCGATTGGCCCCCCGCCCGGTGCTTTCCAGGTATCCCGGAGGTTATTTCCTCAACTATCTCTAGTCTTCGCCCTTTTATGGTGGCGAAAGTAGCTTCGCTCGAATCCACCAGTATCACACCATAAGTCTCCTTCTCCTTAATAAGCTCCTTCAGATGCTCTATGTGAAACCTTGAGTCGCATCTATAAAGGTAAATGTTTATTGGTTCTGGCGGGATGATGACGTAGGTCTCCATCTTCTCGCTTCCAGGCCCGCCTTGAGGTATCGCTCCGCAAAATATTACTAACCCTGTTTCAGGAACCTCTTTGAATAGTTTTAGTCTCTGCATAACCCTTACTAGAGCATCCTGAACATTTTTCCTCGTAGTGGTGGACTTAATATTTGCGGCTGTGCCCCACTCCTCCCTAAGCATAGATATTACTTCGCTTATCTGTCTCCCCGGCGGAATATAAAGAGATATGAGCTCTGTCCCCCTGCCCTCCTTTGAGGCTAGGGTCTCAAGTATCCTTTTAAGCCTAAACATTTCGAGTGAGGTTCTCTTTGATCTCATTGCTGCCTACCCGTTCCTACCGCGATTAGCCCTAACTAAAATAGCTTTGTTCCTAATTAGCGTTTAGCTTTTCTTTCCTCCCGCTCTATCTCCCTCTTTACACCTGCTAACAATCTTGGCTGCATAAGCATCATCACTGCAAGCGAATGCGAGCATCTCTTTTTTGTGAGGAAGCCTGGGCAGCTACATGTTATAGATCCGTCAGATCCCTTAACAACAGTGTAGGTTCCATGCATTCCAATGACATTATAGGTATCATCACTGATCTGCTCGATTCTTCTATCGCATATAAGCTCATAAGCCTTTTTAATCATTCGGTCTAATGACAATATTATCCACATGCATATCTTTTCTTTAAATCCAAAGTATAAGTTTGCAGGTCTGGTTAATAAGTCTTAAGTTATCCTTCACGTGAATTTATTTTAGTTATGAAAAGGGTGTATAGGTCTTGTCTGAAAAGGAGAAGGTTAAGGAAAAGGTTATCCAGATAATTAATCTTTTAGAGTTCGCTCATCCAGATGCAAAATTGATTTTAAAGTGGAGTAACCCGCTAGAGCTCCTTGTAGCGGCAATGCTGGCCGCGCAATTTAATGACGACCTTGTCAATAGGGTTACCGAAAACCTATTTAAAAAATATAGGACTGCGGCAGATTACGCTTATGCCAACTTAGAAGAGCTTGAGAATGATATAAAATCCATTAGATTCTATCGTGCTAAAGCCAAGAACATTAAGGAGGCATGTAGGATACTTATCGAGAAGTATAATGGTGAAGTTCCTAAAAAAATGGAGGAGTTATTAAGTCTCCCTGGCATTGGAAGAAAAACTGCGAATGTTGTTCTCTCAAATGCTTTTGGCGTGATTGAGGGAATAATTGTTGAAACTCACGTGAGTAGGGTCTCCAGAAGGCTCGGATTAACAGATAAGACTGATCCAGATGAAATCGAGAAAGATTTAATGGAGATCGTCCCCAGGGAGAAGTGGCTTAGGTTCTCAGACCTACTTATATTTCATGGGAGAAGAGTATGTAAGGCTAGGAACCCAAAGTGCGGCGAATGCGTCTTAAATAACCTTTGCCCCTCAGCCCAGCTAAGCAAGTAAATATAACAGTCTTTATAACAGTCTTAGGTTTCACGTGGCTCTACATGCACTGTGACCGAAGACTCGGAGACTCTCTCTTTGATTTTATTCTCTATCTCAAGGGCTATCTTATGAGCCTCTTCGATTGGAGCGTCCTCGTCAAGGATGCACTCGATATTCGTCCGTCGTTTCCCATCAGCCAAATAGGTTATTATACGTTTAGTCTTTACTTTTCCTCCATATTTCTCAATAATTGGCCGAACGAGGTTGTTCATTTCTTCATCGCTTATAATGCTCCCCCTATTTAATTCGATGCTGGAGGGCTCTATATGGACAAAAACATTCTCGATGTTCTTTACGCTTGCACGAATCGTTCGTTCTATTTCGTCGGCTACTTTATGTGCTCTGCTTAGGGGCATTTTTGGGTCAACACGAATATGTAATGAGACATGAGCCTTCCCACAATGGTATGTAATTTCTATGTCGTGAACATCTATGATTCCCTCAAATTCGCTTACAATCTCCCTAATAAACTCTCTTGTAGGCTTCCCTTTAATACCACTTGGTTCTATATGAAAGGATATGTCAGCATCCCCAAGAACCTCCAAGATACTGTTTTCTATCCTTGTCGCGACGTTATGGGCCTCCTCAAACCCAACGTAATCTGGAACTTTTAATGTTGCCCTAGCGAAGACCTTATCTCCAACTTTTCTGACCTTTAGGTTTTCATATGTGAGTAATCCGCCAGAGGCTTTCGTAATTTGCTCCTTAATTTTTTCTACTATTTCTCTTGGCGCTATATCGCTTAATTCTATAGTGCTGCTCCAGACGAGCCTGACGCTCAGAAAGATTAGTAGCCCACTTAGTATGAGGGATGCCAGTGAATCTCCATAAAATATTCCATGGCTTGAGAGCCAAAAACCGAGGAATGCGATTAGTGTCGAGCATAAATCCGCGAGGGCGTGGTAGAGGTCAGCCCTTATTCCTGGGGCAGCATTACCCACCGCTGAACTTAGAACATATATCCTCGTTAAGTCTATGATGAAAGTGTAGGCTAGGGCAATGTATCCGAAGGATATCAGATTCATGTCTATGTAAGATGCGCCAGCAATTATCTTTGAAGATGCCTCAAAAATTATCATTACTGCTAAAATAATCAGCATAAATCCACCTATCATGCCGCCTAGATACTCAAACTTTTCATGACCATACATATGATCCTCGTCTGGGGGCTTAGAAGACGCCAAAATAGAAATAAAAAGTATAAATGTTGTGATAAAGTCGAAGAGCGCATGGGCCCCATCACTTATAATTGCTAGGCTACCAACAGCTAAGCCCAGAGAAACCTCGACTATAAAAACGCTTAGAATGGCTAGCATTGAATACTTAATTGCGCTAATCTTCTTATTCCTCTTTTTGTCACATGTATAACACATTTTAATATTGAATACTAAAAAGCCGAGATTTAAGGTTTCTGTATCGTTAATGCTCAATACTAGCGCTGGATTATGTCCTGCTGGCGAAAGATTTATGCATTATCATTTGAAAAGTCCCCATAAGAATATTTGAAACATAACGCCTTTTATATAGAATTATTTTGATTGAGGAAAGAACTGAACATGATTCGCGGAAAATCTACTTCATTTGTAAATCATCTCCTAGTATCCTCTTTCCTCTTTCAGATGATTAATGGGGCTATTGGCTTAACGATACCTATATACGCGGTTTTCCTCGGGGCGAGCCCATCAATATTGGGCATTATAGGCGCTACTGGCGGAACAATATACGCTTTCATGCCAATAATCTCCGGTTTTCTTTCAGACAAGTTTGGTAGAAAAATCTTTATTTCTTTATCAACCATTCTATATAGTATCTCCTGCATATTATACTTATTAACTGCGGATCCATACACGCTCATACTCATCAAGGCTTTAGAGTGGGTTGCTATATCGCTTTTTTGGCCGTCCCTTGAGGCATTACTAGTCGAAGCTAGCGGGCTCCCTATCGAAGATGCCCTCAAAAAATTTAATTTTTCATGGGGTATAGCAATGATTATCGGCCCGATGATCGGCGGTTCTCTTATCAGCGCTCTCAGCATAAAAGCTCCTTTCCTACTCTCTTCAGTCCTCTCCCTCCTAATCTTCCTCATAACGTTTAGGGTTAATGAGCCCTACGAAAGAAAATCCCTCCGCCCCAGAGACGGTATCTTTAGACCGGGCGGAGGACCATCTCCCCTCTTCCTCGCGGCTACACTATCCACTTTTCTCCTCTCCTTCGCCGCCGGAATAATATTCAACATTTTTCCGGCCCACGCCTTAAACCTTGGAATCCCAGCATATAAAATAGGGGTAATAATGCTTTTTCTCGGTTTCTCTAGAATATCAGCCTTCCTCGGAGCCTATTGGCTTAAAAACAGAATTGGAGAAGCAAATATGTTTCTATTCGGATCCACACTAATGGCCTTAGCATTAGCGTTCACGACGATGGGTTCAACAGTAATTTTCTTCTCAGGGTCGCTCTCAATATTTGGGTTTAGCATAGGGCTGCTTTACGCCTCCTCGATAGCGAGGATTCTTAAGAGCGGGAGGGGGATTGAGGGGAGGGCAGCTGGTCTCTTTGAGTGCCTTCTAGGGCTAGGATATCTAGTTGGATCATTATCCGGCGGCTTTGCAGCAGAGCTCTCCTCGGAGACCCCCTATATCCTAGCTTCCCTCCTCGCCTCATCCGTAAGCATCTTTCATGCCCTCATAAAGATAAGGGGTCCATTTACACGAGGTTTTGAATAAAAAATGGAGGGTGTATTTTCAGCAGCCAGTAATTTTTCATCTGGTTAAAACTTTCTTTGCAGCTATCTCTATATCTTCAGCCTTAACGGTCTTTCTGCCAGCATGCATTGCAAAATCTATTGCCTCCTTACAAATCTTTATCCCTATATCTTCAAGAACCTTTGCTAGCTGCATTGCTGCCGCTTCGCTAACTCTCTCAGCCCCAGCTTTTTTACAGATCCTATGCATAGCTGCGATTGCTAATTCTCCCATAATTTTTCCCCCTTTCAAAATTTCTCCCTTTAAATATAAAGATTTTTATCCTCTTTTTCGCTGAAGAGCCTTTTTACGACCCTTCATTAAATGCATTAATCCTTATACACATCTTTCAAAGTAAAGGTTATGAAACCCCACGACGATATTTACAGGGAAAGTTCAATCATTGTTAGAAAAGGATGATGCTGCTTGGGTAACGTGCGTCCAGAGAAGATCAAGAGAATTGCACGTGAATTGCTTAGGAGATACCCCAATAAGTTCACAACAAATTTTGAGGAGAACAAGAAAATACTATCCAGTATAGCGCTTGTTCCATCGTCTAGGCTTAGGAATAGCGTTGCTGGCTATATAACCCGCCTGGTGGTTATATCTCAGGCGCAGAGTAGCGGATCATCTTCACCCCTAAGCAAAAGTAGGGGCCGTGTGGAATAGAATTGCTAGTGGATGTTTACCAGAAGGGCTGGGCTTTAAGATATCTTAGAGAGGCTATCGAGGAGATAAAGATAGCTCGGAGAGATGGTAGGGCCTTTAATTTAATATTTGATGCTTTGAAGAAGGCAGAGATGGCGGTATATTATAGCTTGGGGGAACCATTATTTATTGAGGGCATAGTTAACGAGGTCCTTGAGAGGGGAGTCATGCCAAATAACCCTATCCTCAAATATCTAGTAGAGATGAAAAAGTCCATAAGTATTTTAGAGAGCACCCTGCATGAACATGTGGGCAATAAGTCTCTTAGAGAAGTAGATGAAATAGTCTCGAGGGCGTCGGTGCTAATCAATTTGATAATCTCCCTCTGCGTAGAAGACTAGCTTCTCTGAGCGCTCCTAGGGTTCTGAAAGAAATCTGAAATCTTTTTTTCCTCCTTACTCCTAAGTATCTCGGAACACTTTTTAGGGTCAATCTTCCTGAAATCTAAACCTAGGGATATTAGAGCATGTCTTGCATCCTTTGAGATTTCTGGGGCTGCAAGTATACCTCTCACCTCTCTATTTAAACTTCTCCTTAAGGTCTCTACATACCTTGCCAATTGTAAAACGGCTTCCCTTCCAGCAGTTCTCCGCTTTATTTCCACTACAACTATGCGCCCGCTCCTATCAACGCCATATACATCTACGAAGCCCGGCTTAACCCTTCTCTCATAATCAATCGGCTTAAAACCATCCTCGATCAACGACGGTTCCATTAATATCGCCCTCTGCATCTCCTCCTCACTTGCATAAAGAGAGAATTCGCCCTCATCAACGAGCCTAAAGGTTAAGAGGAAATAAATCCTGTCAAAGAATATTATTATGGTCTCGCGCGGCACCCTCTTAATGGCTTTTATGACGAGATTATCTCCATCCTTATACGCCTGTAGGATGCAGCCTGGGGGCTGCCAATTAACTGGCTCATACCCCCGAGACCTATGGACTAGTACGGCTCCGTCCTCCTTCACGATAACTATTCTTTCGCCAGGCTCAAGCCTTGAGCTAGCCCTACCATGATAATTAACCCAGCAGCTGCCAACAATTATGACTGACCTCTTTTCATTAAAGGCTTCATTAAGCCTATTCACTGTCTCATCTATGTCGGGATCCTTGCATATAATAGCTCGGTCATCGCTATCCAAGAGTTTCCTCCGATAAATTTTAGAGATCTTTCCACATAAATATCTTCTGAAAGCCCTAGGTATGGTAAGTGGAAGATCGTGGAGGATAAAGCGTAAGGTAATTTGGGGCTACAATAGGCTTGCACCAATCTATAATGCGCTCTACGCCCATGAGCAGACCCAAAAGATTAAGAGGGTTTTATATGCGCTAGATTTCAGTCCGCCTGAGACTATTTTAGATGTAGGATGCGGGACTGGTTTACTCTTCAAGCATATATCAGACTCGGCTGGGATGCTTATTGGAGTCGATATTGCCAGAGAGCCTCTAAAGATTGCAAAAAAGTTAATTAAGGATTCTGGAATTGATAGAACTTTCTTAGTGCTAGCTGATGCTGACTTCCTACCTTTTAAGAGCGGCGTCTTCGATAAGGTTTTCGCGATAACATTACTGCAAAATATGCCTGATCCCGTCTTAACCCTCAACGAAATATCTAGGGTTGCAAAAGAGGATGCAGCAATCATCATAACTGGGCTTAAAAAGGTTTTTTCAAGGGAATTCTTCTCAGAACTTCTGTGGAAAGCTGGTTTTAACTTCACTCTACTAGAGGGAGAGGATGACGTTAAGTGCCATATTGCGATTTGCTGTAAGGGAGATCCAGCTAAAAATATAAATAAGAGGGAAATGAAAATAATAGCCTAGATGGTGGTGAATCTATATGCCAACTCACGGCAGCCTATCAAAAGCCGGAAAGGTTAGATCCCAGACACCAAAGATCCCTCCTAGACCAAAAAGCAGCGCAATCCCAAAGGAAAGAATAAAGAGAAACTATGAGAAGCGGATAATATTGGGAAGGAAGCCAGGTCAAAACTGGATACTTTAAGCATGCTAATATATTCTCAAACCCTATAAGGTTACTTAGCGAGACATTCTTTTGTCTCGCTGCCTAATATAGTTTTAGCGTCTTAAAATCTCTGTTATAAAAAAGAAAGTTTTGGATTTGTGCTCTACACGTAAAGTGGATGCTTGTTCTACTCATCGTAGCCCACTATAGTCTGTAGGTTGCTGGCCGTCTATCCCCAAGAAAGTTTAGGGTTTTCTTAAATTCCTCCGCCCTCTTCAAGTCTATTCTTACTGTTGCGAGTTCCTCCTCCCCACCGCACTCATATATGCAGGCACCATATGGATCGATCACTCTGCTTCTGCCAAAGTATGTGAATAGTTCATCTCTACCAACACGGTTCACTGAAACCAGCCACACTTGGTTCTCTAGGGCGCGTGCATTCGTTGCGATCCTCCATTGGGGCAGATATGGATCCATCCAGCTGCTGGGGTGAAGGATCAATTTTGCGCCTAGTAATGCTAATGTTCTCGCCGCTTCTGGAAAAATTGCATCATAGCATATCATTATACCAATCTTTCCAAAATCGGTGTCAAAAACTTGCCATCCATTTCCCTGCTGGAAAAATTGTGACTCGAGTTGAAAGAGATGCACCTTCCGATATGTTCCAAGCAGCTCGCCAGATGGGTTGATGAGGAAGGCTGTATTATAAAATTTATTTTGGGCAGATTCAATAATGCTCCCAATAGCATAAACACTATTTGCTCTACAGGCCTGCTGTATCATTCTAATGGTCTGCCCATTAATCGGCTCTGCAAGCTTAGCAATCTCCTTATGAATCTTCTCTAGGTCCTTGTATCCAAAGCCAGTGCTAAAATATTCAGGAAAACAGACGAAATTCGCCCCTTTCTTCGCTGCATCCGTAATATATTTGATGGCTTTCTCCGTATTCGCTCTTTTATCCCCGAGCGCCACATCGAGCTGGGCAATTGCCACTATAATTTCATCCATGGCTACACCCCCATAGACTATTAAAGGAGAGTATATAAATCGTATGGAATAAAATTTTGAAGATGCGAATGTGTGGGGAGAGCGCGCCCAAGGTTTCAATAGTTATTCCGACTTTTCAGGAAGAGAAGTATATTGGTAGGCTGCTATCCAAGATAGTTGCCATTAATCCACATTTAGAGGTTATTGTCGTTGATGGCGGAAGCACGGATAAGACCGTGGATGTTGCAAGGATTTTCACCGAGAGGGTTTACGTGTTGAGGGAGCGGGGTATAGGTAAAGCGAGAAATTACGGTGCCCGTAAAGCGAGCGGCGACATAATTATTTTTATGGATGCGGATGTTGATCCACAGCCAGACTTTGTCGGAAAGGTTGTTTCAGCATTCAAAAGATATCATATTGTCGGCCTCACATGTAATATTATGCCCAAGGACCCCCTGCCGCATGAACAGGCCTTCTTCAAACTCTATAATTTTCTCCTCTTCATCCTATCCTTCTTCAAGCCGCATTCTCGTGGAGTATTTTTTGCGGTAAAACGAGATATTTTCCTTAAGATTGGTGGCTTTAACGAGAGGCTTCCCTGTGGTGAGGATCATGAGATAGCTTTCCGCCTTTCAAAGGTTGGCAGAATAATTTTCCTTAGAGACTTAACCATCTACGAGTCTATGAGGAGATTTAGGATAATGGGCTTCTTTAAGGTTCTTAGGCTATGGGCCCGCGACTACATTTTCCTCCTCTTATTTAATAGGGTTATATCAAAATCCTGGGAGCCAGCGCGTTGATCTTAACTAAATATTATTAACTTTATATTTCATAATATTTTGATTTTATGGAGGGTGAAGTTATGGAGATTAAGGTTGTGAATATAGAATTTCCAAAAGACTGTAATGTTATTCTCGGAATCTCGCACTTTATAAAATCTGTCGAAGATATTTATGAGGCTATGGTCAACTCCGTCCCTGGAATAAAGTTTGGCTTAGCCTTCTGTGAAGCTAGTGGTGAGCGGCTGGTTAGAGTCGATGGGACAGATGAGGAGCTTAAGAGGATAGCTGCGGAAAATATGCTTAGGCTTGGATGTGGTCACTCTTTTCTAATAGTTATGAGGGGTGCATACCCAATTAATGTGCTCAATGCTATAAAGGCTGTCCCAGAAGTATGCACAATTCAAGCCGCCACGGCTAATCCATTACAGGTTATTGTGGCTGAGACTGAGCAGGGTAGGGGCATATTAGGCGTAATAGACGGCTTTAAACCCCAAGGTATTGAAGATGAGGAAGGCGTCAGGTGGCGTAAAGATTTCTTAAGGAAAATTGGTTATAAGAGATGATCCTCTCGAGAAAGCATTAACAGCGTCTGTCATAGAAATCCTAGTAATTGTTTTTAGTGCTTAAAGGCTAGGTCTAGAGTGGGTGAAGCAGCTCTTTAACACCCTCATACATATTGGTAGCCTAACCCCTCCTCTTAAGATAGGAGAATAAAATTAATTTTAGGTTTCCATACATCTTCCTCTTGGTTTATGAGAGCGGTGTGGCAGCGTGAATGGTTTTGGATCAACAGTTAAAGATTGAGGTTTTCAGGAAATTAGCTGAGGTGATAAGCTCATGCAGAAAATGTTCCCTCTGGAGGTCTCGTAAAAACCCCGTTTTAGGCGATGGAGACCTAAACGCTAATATAGTCTTTGTTGGAGAGGCACCTGGCTACTGGGAAGATATTAAGGGTAAACCTTTCGTCGGCTCTGCTGGGAAACTGCTTGAGGAGGCTATTAGAAAGGCTGGTCTTTCGAGGGAAAGCGTTTATATAACGAATATTGTTAAGTGTAGGCCGCCTGAGAATAGAGATCCCCGCCCAGAAGAGATAAAAGCTTGTGGCCCCTATCTTGATGAGCAACTCGACTTAATAAAACCTAAAATAATAGTGACGCTTGGCAGGCACTCAACTGCATACATCTTATCGAAGGCTGGAATCGCCTTTAGGTCTATGAGCGTAGTTCAGGGAAAGATATTTGAGGTTAAGTTCTGGGAGTCAAAAACCTATATTATTCCCTCATATCATCCAGCGGCCGCATTATATAATATGCGGCTTAAAGGATACATTGAGGAGGCAATTAGGCTCGCGGCAAGTATAAGGTGACATAGCAGTCTCCATTATTTGGCCTGGGACAATCTTCTTCTAGCATCCTCTATTAGATGTATAAGGGTGTTATAGGCTTTTGCTGAATCGCTCATTCTAAGCACTATTATCGTTTCTGTGCAGCAACTTATTGTCTCCTCAATATTTATCCCCCTCCTAGAAATTACATTATAGAATTCTGAGATGCATCTTGGCGTATTGATAATCTCTCTTGGGCTCTGGATGATTATGGCGGATAAATCATTCTTCTCGTCAATGATCTCATCATCCCTAAATTTTGGCTTAATTTTACTGAGCACCCTTTGATCCATTATTAGGGTCAGCGTCTCCTCTCCCTCGAGAACCTGGAAGAAGGCTTCTGGGAACTCGGTAGATAATAGTCTCGCCTTCTCAAGATTTTTCCGAGTCCTCTCAATAGATATCTTTGCTAAGTTTGTCCTTATGGTTATCACACTATCAGCTAAAACCTTAATGTGCTCTATGGATGGCTTATACCCAGATTTTGCGCGCCTAATAGCCGTTATTATGCCACTTAAATTTACTCTTCGTCCCATCCTCCTCTCTATCTCTGGCTTTAATAGGCGTGCTACCGCGCTGATGTTAGCGTATCCCCGCTCTAAAGAATCAATGATTAACGGATCCTCCTCTAGGAGACCTTGAACAACTTTAGTTAAAGATTGTTTGACCAATTTTGGTCACTCAAGGCATCATTGATTAATCTTAGTCAAAAAATAAATATATTTAATCTGCCCCTTTAACCCCCAACCTTAATGGGGGTCCCTTAGGGCTTGAAGAGGAAAATCGTTTTAGCCTACTCTGGTGGACTCGATACATCAGTGCTAGTGAAGTGGCTTCAGGAGAAATATGACGCCGCCGTCATAACTGTAACGCTCGATCTCGGCCAAAAGGAGGATTTAAAAGCTATTGAAGAGAAGTCTTATAGGCTTGGCACCCTAAAACACTACTCCATAGATGCTAAGGAAGAGTTTGTTAAAAATTATGTCTTCCCAGCGATCAAGGCGAATGCCCTGTATGAGGGGAAATATCCTGTCAGCACAGCTCTCTCCAGACCACTTATAGCCTCTAAGCTGGTTGAGGTTGCTGAGATTGAGGGCGCTGAGGCTGTTGCGCATGGATGCACTGGGAAAGGTAATGATCAGGTTAGGATAGAGGTCACAGTTAGGGCGCTAAACCCGAGGCTTAAGGTTATAGCGCCCGTTAGAGAGTGGGGGATGACACGTGACGCTGAGATAGAGTATGCCAAGAAGCATGGTATACCGATTCCAGTAGATAAAGACAAACCATACAGCATAGATCAAAACTTGTGGGGCCGCTCAATAGAGTGCGGAATACTTGAGTATCCCGAGAAGGAGCCTCCTGAAGATGCCTTTGAGTGGACGGTCTCTCCAGAGAAAGCTCCCAACGAGCCCGAATACATAACGCTTGAGTTTGAGAATGGTGTTCCAAAGTCCCTTAATGGCGTAAACATGAGCCCTGCTGATTTAATAGAGACTCTTAATAATATTGCTGGGAGGCATGGTGTTGGAAGAATCGATCATATGGAGGACCGCTTGGTTGGAATAAAGTCCCGTGAGGTCTATGAGTGCCCTGCAGCAACCGTAATAATAGAGGCCCATAAAGATTTAGAGAAGCTTGTTTTAACTAGACATGAAATTCTCTTCAAGCAGCATGTTGATTTAGAGTGGGCTTACCTAGTATATGCTGGCCTCTGGATGGATCCATTAAGGGAGGATCTTGATGCCTTCATCAATAAGACGCAGGACAGGGTTACTGGAGAGGTTAGAGTTAAATTGTATAAGGGTTGCGCTACAGTTGTTGGCAGATCATCGCCATACTCACTCTACGACATGAGCTTAGCCACATATAATATTGATTCAAGCTTCGATCAGAGCGCCGCGGGAGGCTTCATAGAGCTCTGGGGGCTGGCGACCAAGGTTGCAGGGGCCCTTAAAAGGGCTCGGAGGAGCTAGATTTTGTCTGAGATCCTTAAGGGCGGCAGAGTATCTGGCTTGAGGGAGGATGCCCTAAAATATGTTTCATCAATTAGATATGATGAAAAGATATTGAAGCATGTCCTGGACGTCAATAAGGCTCATGTAATAGTGCTTGTGGAGAGGGGTATAATCTCTAAGGAGGATGGCTCAAGAATTCTTGAGGCTCTTCTTACATTAGATGAAAATCCTCCCTTTAGACTTGACGTTGAAGACATTCATGTCCTCATTGAGGAGGAGGTTATAAAAAGAGCCGGGATTGATGTTGGCGGAAACCTTAACATCGCCAAAAGCAGGAATGATCAAGTGGCGACGGCCATAAGGATGGCTCTGCGGGAAGAGATCCTCGGTATATTAGAGGAGACATTAGCCCTTCAGGGATCACTGCTTGAGGTTGCCGACAAGAACATTAACACCGTTCTTCCTGGATATACTCACCTTCAGCCAGCACAGCCTATTACATTCGCCCACTACTTGCTATCACACTTTGATGCTCTCTCCAGGGATCTAGAAAGAATATTTAACGCCTATAGACACGTTAACCTATGCCCAATGGGCGCTGGGGCGCTTTCGACAACGAGTTTTCCGATAAGCCGCGAGAGGGTTATGGAGCTACTCGGCTTCGATGGACTGATTGAGAATTCTATTGACGCTGTTAGGTCGAGAGATTTTCTCCTAGAGACTTTAGCTGCCCTCTCCGTTATGGCAGTTAACTTAAGTTATTTGCTTGAGGACTTGATAATATGGTCTTCAATGGAGTTTGGCTTAATTGAGCTTCCAGATGAGTTCACATCTACTAGTAGCATAATGCCGCAGAAGAAGAATCCAGATGTTCTAGAGGTTATGAGGGCTAGGATGGGTCTCATCTTAGGCAACTTCATTGCAGTCTCAATTGTGCTGAAGAGCTTACCCTCAGTCTATAACCTTGATTTTCAGGAGGCTACGCCTAGGCTCTGGGATGCATGTGAAGTCATGCGGGAGTCTCTTAAGGTTCTCTCAGAGCTTGTTAGGGGTTTAAAAGTGAAGGTCGAAAATATTGATAAGCCTATCTATAGTTTTATGGCTGCTACAGAAGTTGCAAACATGCTTGTCAGAAAGTATGGTATCCCGTTCAGGGTCGCCCACAAGATCACTGGCTCCCTTGTGAAAATCCTCTTAGAGTCTGGAAAAACGTTGAAGGATGTTACACCTCGTCTATTGGCAGAGGTCTCAGCAAACTTTCTCAGTAATCCGATCCAAGTTAAAGAAGAGGACTTGCATATTGCCGTGAGCTTGGCGGGCTTTTTGGAGTCTCATAGCGTTAGGGGTGGGCCGTCCAGAAGAGAGGTTGAGAGAATGTTATCTGAAAGGAAAATTCTACTTAGCAAATTTAGAGATGAGACTCTACGCTTAAAGGAGACGCTCAGCTCCTCAAGAGACAGGCTTAACTCGCTAGCCAAGCTATACAGCCTCACGTCCCTTAAGGAGCGCGGATATGATAGTAAAGTTTAAATCTACGTTTTTAAAGTTTTAAGGAGGGTTTCAAGAGGTTAATGAATCTTCCCTTGGGAGAGGTGGCAGGTAAAGCTGTTCTAGTTCTTGAGGATGGGTCTTTCTTCATCGGTAGGGGTTTTGGAGCTGTAAAGAAGGTTTCTGGGGAAGTTGTCTTCTCAACCGGGATGGTTGGTTATCCAGAATCTCTTACAGACCCATCTTATCTTGGCCAAATTCTTGTTCTAACGTATCCGCTTATTGGGAATTATGGTGTCCCAGAATATGAGTATAATAGTTTTGGGATACCATTAATCTTCGAGTCCACTGGGATTAAGGTTAGGGGCCTAGTTATACAGGAGCTATGCTTAAAGCCGCATCACTGGGCTTCAAGGAAGACTCTTGATGAATGGCTTAGGGAGGAAGGCGTCCCAGGAATATATGGCATTGACACCAGACGCCTAACAAAGAAGCTTAGAGAAAAGGGCGTTATGCTCGGCATACTGGAGGTGTGTAGAGAGGGTGATGAACCAAATATAGATAGGCTGCTAGACGAGGTTAAAAGTATTCCAGATCCAAACAAAAGCAACCTTGTCAGGGAGGTCTCGATCAAAGAGCCAGTATACTATGATTGTGGCGGAAAGGCTAGAATAGTCGTTATAGATTGTGGTGTTAAGGCTGGGATATTAAGATGCCTATTAAAGCGTCGCGTGGATGTAATAAGAGTTCCATACGACTTTCCCGCAGAGGAGATTCTTGAATTCAAGCCGGATGGAATCCTGATAAGTAATGGGCCTGGAGACCCAAAAATGTGTGGGGAGACGATCGAGTCGGTTAGGGTTCTGGCAGAGGAAGGCTTGCCGATGATGGGCATATGTCTTGGGAACCAGATTATGGCTTTGGCTCTGGGCGGGGATACATATAAGCTCAAGTATGGGCATAGGTCTCAGAACCAGCCAGCATATGACCTTAAAACAGGGTTATGTTATATAACGATCCAAAACCACGGATACGCTGTCAGGGCTGAATCACTCGATAAGACGGATCTGGAATGCTGGTTTATAAATGCCAATGATAGGACTGTTGAGGGCATAAAGCTCAAGAATGGCCCGTCTTTTGCGGTGCAGTGGCATCCAGAAGCTTCGCCTGGCCCATATGACACAGAGTTCCTCTTTGATGAATTTATCAAGAGGGTTTGGAGGGCTGGGTGAGGACTATGCCTAGATTCGAGTGGGTTAAGAAGGTTCTTGTGCTTGGAAGCGGGGCGATAAAGATTGGAGAGGCCGCCGAATTCGACTATTCTGGGAGCCAGTGCCTTAAGGCGCTTAGGGAGGAGGGTATAGAGACAGTCCTAGTTAACCCGAATATAGCAACGATACAAACTGACCCAAGACTCGCCGGAAGGGTCTATTTGCTCCCAGTCACGCCAAGATATGTTGAGAAGGTTATTGAGAGGGAGAGACCAGATGGCATACTGCTAGGCTTTGGTGGCCAGACAGCCCTAAACTGTGGCGTCCAGCTGGCTAAGATAGGTATTCTAGACAAGTATGGGGTTAAGGTTCTTGGCACATCCATTGAGACTATTGAGAGGGCATCAAACAGAGAACTGTTTAGGCGGACAATGATGGATGCGGGTGTGCCAGTGCCTGAGAGTAGATCCGCCTCATCCGTTGAGGAGGCATTGGAGGTGGCTGAGGAGATAGGCTACCCAGTGATGGTTAGGGTTGCGTACACTCTGGGTGGTAAGGGCACTGGCGTAGCATATAATGGGCGTGAGCTCAAGGAAATTGTTAGCAGGGCCCTTGTACACAGCCTAATTAGGCAGGTTTTGATTGAAGAGTGGATTGGCCACTGGAAGGAAGTTGAGTATGAGGTCATGAGGGATTATAAGGATAACTGTATAACTGTCTGCAACATGGAGAATTTTGATCCGATGGGTGTCCATACTGGTGACTCGATAGTTGTCGCTCCCTCACAGACATTGACCAACCGCGAATATCATATATTGCGCTCTGCCTCGATAAGGGCTGTGAGGGCTCTAGGCGTGGTTGGCGAGTGTAATATTCAATGGGCTCTCCATCCCAGATCTGAAGAGTATAGGGCTATAGAGGTTAACCCGAGAATGTCTAGGAGCTCAGCCTTGGCCAGTAAGGCTACTGGATATCCCTTAGCTTATATAGCGGCTAAGCTGGCGATAGGCTATACGCTTCCAGAGCTGATAAATAAGGTTACTGGGATAACGACCGCGTGCTTCGAGCCAGCTCTAGATTATATTGTGGTTAAGATCCCACGCTGGGATCTTAAGAAGTTTAGGAATGCTGATCGCCATATAGGGACGCAGATGAAGTCTGTTGGAGAGGTTATGGCTATTGGCAGAACCTTTGAGGAGGCGCTCCAGAAGGCTGTTAGGATGCTTGATATTGGCAAGATCGGTCTTGTCGGAAATAGCGATGAAGATGAGCCTGAGCCAATAGAAGCCATAAAGGATTGCTTAATGAATCCGACTGATGAGCGCCTCTTTAAGATAGTTAAGGCTATGAAGATGGGGGTCTCAATAGAGGAGATCTATCGCCTGAGCGGGATAGATCCATGGTTCCTCTACAAGATAAAAAACATTCTCAACATGGAGGAGAGGCTCAAAAAGATTAAGCTCAGCGATAAGGGTGCGGCTGAAGTTATTAGGGAGGCTAAGCGACTGGGCTTCTCTGACGCGCAGATCGCCAAGTATCTGAGGGTTAGTGAGGAGGATGTTAGGCGATTTAGAAAGGCTCATGGGATAATACCCGTAGTCAAGCAGATAGATACGCTTGCAGCAGAGTGGCCAGCTAAGACAAACTATCTATATCTGACATATAATGGTGATGAGGATGATATATCATTCGACAATGGAAAAAGGAAGGTTATTGTCTTAGGTGCAGGAGTCTTCAGGATAGGCTCAAGCGTAGAGTTCGACTGGAGCTGCGTGAACACGGTTTGGGCGCTGAAAAAATATGGAATAGATGAGGCGATAGTGATAAATTATAATCCTGAAACGGTCTCAACGGATTATGACATCTCAGATAAATTATATTTTGAAGAGATAACATTTGAGAGGGTTCTAGACATATATGAGAAGGAGAACCCCCTCGGAGTTATAGTGAGCGTTGGAGGCCAAATACCCAATAATATTGCTTTAAAACTCTCCGGGGCCGGCGTCAGGATTCTTGGAACCTCAAGTGAGAGTATAGATGCCGCTGAGGATAGGTCGAAGTTCAGTGCTCTTCTGGATAAGCTCGGTATTCCACAGCCAAAATGGAGTAAGCTTACGATGATTGATGAGGCCGAGAAGTTTGCTGAGGAGATCGGGTATCCGGTTCTAGTTAGGCCAAGCTACGTCCTATCCGGGGAGGCCATGAGGGTTGCGCATAATAGGGAAGAGCTTAGGAGCTATCTTGAGCTAGCGGCCAGGGTCTCGAAGGAGCATCCTGTCGTCATATCAAAGTTTATTGAGGGCGCTAAGGAGGTTGAGGTTGATGGCGTCTCGGATGGAGAAGATGTCTTGATAGGCGCTGTTATAGAGCATATTGAGCAGGCCGGGGTTCACAGTGGAGATGCCGTTATGTGTATACCCCCGCAGACATTGAGCAGTGACGTGATTAAGAAAATTGAGGATTACACATATAAGATCGCTAGGGCGCTCTGCATAAAGGGCCCATTCAATATACAATTTCTCGTTAAGAACCGTGAGGTTATGGTGATAGAGTGTAACCTTAGGGCCTCCAGATCCCTTCCATACGTGAGTAAGAGTAGGGGCGTCCACCTAATAGATATTGCCGCGGGAATCTTTCTCGGAAAGAGCCTTAAGGAGATCGGTATACTTGAGCTGCCACCCATGCCATACGTCGCCGTTAAGGTTCCACAGTTCAGTTTTATGCGGTTGACTGGAGCGGATCCAGTCTTAGGTGTCGAGATGGTTAGCACTGGTGAGGCTGCATGTATAGGCGAGAACTTTGCAGACGCCCTGATGAAGGCTCTCGAGTCCGTTGAATTCACATTTCCAGATGGGGGTGGAGCGGCATTAATAACCGTTGGGGGGCGGGAGATGAAGGATAAAATTATTCCCCTGGCGAGGAGCTTGAGTGAGATCGGCTTTAAGATTTATGCCACTGAGCACACCGCAGACGCCCTCTATAAAGCCGGGTTAAAGGATGTAACGGTTCTCTATAAAGTTAGTGAAACCTCGAGGAAACCAAACATTATCGATTATCTCGTCCAGCGCAAGATAGATCTCGTTATCAATATCCCAGCTGGGAACCCGGATGGGGTTTCTCCAGATGTCCTCAAGGATGAGTATATAATTCGTAGGCTGGCTGTTGAATATAATGTTCCAATAGTTACAACGCTTGAATTAGCCTCAGCTATTGTCAAAGTCCTGAAATATAGGGGAAATAATAATGAGGTCATAATCAGATCTTTAAACGAGTATATGGATAGCCTCCTATTCAAATACTGGTAGTATTTTCCCTATTTTAGTTCGACTACATTTTGTAGCCCGACCTTCCTGACCTGAACTACACCCCTCTTCTCAAGGCGTCTTATTAACCGCCACATGCTTGTCCTGGGAATATGTGGGAACCTCTCCCTTAGCTCCGCCTCAAGCACCCTACCGCCCCTCTCCCTAATATACTTTAAGATCTCAGCCTCCTCCCCACTGAATTCTTTAAGAGTCTTCCTCCTCCTAATAATGTATAGGACTGCTAGAATGGATACGCATATAATACATGCTCCGACGATAGCGTAATATAAGAGTTGGTCTGATGGTTTATGAGGTGCTGGCGGCTTTGCTGGCGCCTCATAACTGTAGCTTATTTCCCATTCTCCCGGATAGAGGTTAAGCTCGATCCCTCCATCCGTGGATCTTATTTTCTCTGGAGCCATGTTTATATAGATTATTGTTGCGTTTGAGAGTATAATTGTTGTGTTAAAGGGTGTTGAGACCTTTAATGTCCATAAGCCATACTCCATTAATGTTAAGCCGAGGGTTTCATATTCAAGTTTAACTTGCCTTGCCCCAAGCGTGTATATAACTATAGTATTATTCTCTCCGTAATCGTAATCTAAGACCTCATTATTTTCATCTAGAACCAGTATGCTGCTTATTTTATCCGCACTTGATAAGAGTGGAAGCGTTATATATGGTTCAAGCTCATCGACCGCTGCCTCGAGGTAAACCTGGACTACTCCATCCCTATAAACCGTTAGGACGCATTTCTCTACTGTGTAGGTCTCAGCCTGCTGAGCTAGGCTAGTGGCTAGTAAGAGAAGAATGGCTATAGCGGTCGCCCTCGTAAGATCACCAGCCTAGCAATATATAATCTCATGGTTAATTAATACCTATTAGTAATAGATAATATTTAAGTATAAGCGATTCCTTCATATTTGTTTCGTCGGTGCGGTCTCTCTTGCCCGATATATTGGGTTTGCTGGCTGATGAGAAAGTTCAGAGGGCACTTGCGGCTTTAAAGGCTAGGGGTTTTAATAGCATAGATCCCATCGTCGAGTTTAATTTTGGGGTAAAATATCCTGCTCTTGATGGAATCTTTAGTTCTTCGGAGGAGACTAGAGAGGTTCTCCTCCTGCTGAGCGGGGCTGGCATACTGATCTCTGAGATAGTGGATAATTTTTCCATATGTCCTAGATGCCAATCTCATAGGCTGATGATTAGGACGCGCTGCCCCTCATGCGGCTCATCTAGACTTGTTAGGGATAATATGATTGAGCATTTAACCTGTGGTCACATAGATTTTGAGGGGAAGTTTAAGAGTGAGGAGGGGCTCTTCTGCCCAAATTGTAGGAAGCCCCTTCTACAGGCTGGGTCAGATTATAGGACGTTTAGTTTCCTATATAAGTGCCTGAATTGTAAAAGTGTCTTCTCAGATCCCAAGATTGAATATTTATGTGATAATGGCCACGTTTTCGGCGAAAATGATCTAAGAATTTATAATGTTATGGTCTTTAAGGTTAATCCTGAGAAGAAGTTTTTGATTGACCGCCTAACACTTAACATCGAGGATTTTCTTAAGCCTCTTATAGACGAGGGCTTATCTGTTAAGGCTCCAGCTGTAATTTATGGTAGGTCTGGAGCCAGGCATATATTCTCCTTCGCGGTATGGCGTGAGAGGGATGCCGCACCCAGCGTTGTTGGGCACGTCCACCTTCTTGAGAGGGCTGTAGGCGCGGTTGATGTTCTGGCTTTTTGGGCTAAGGCTACTGACGCCAACGTTGAGCATAAGATCATAATAACCTTTAGTGGCGTTGATTCGGATGGGAGGAGCCTTGCCGAGGCTTATGGCCTAAAGATCATTGAGGGTAGGAATGAACAGGATATTTTCGCCGAGGTTAGAAGTTACTTAAAGGAAATACTGGGCGCGAGGAGACTTAAAGAAGCTCTCGTGGAATGATCTGTATAATCTATATCTGCAATCTGTAAGATTCCTTTACAATGCTTATATGAAAAGGATCCAATCCTACTTATTGGACACCAGTTTAGAGGTGAAATGTGGGGTTTGAGGCGCGATAAGAGGGCTATCAGCCCAGTCATCGCGACAATAATTATTGTTGCAGTAGCCATAGTGATGTCTATAGCAGTAGCATACTGGATGATGGGCCTAGCAACAACATTCACAAGATACGAAAAACTAGAGTTCACAAGCGCATACGCAATACCCGTTTTCGATTCCGAGGCTAACAGATACAATTATACTATTAGAATAACTCTTAAGAACACCGGAACATCACCAGCAACAGTAACAATGTTCCTATTAAACGGAATACCGTACAATGAGATTAAGGAGAATGATGAACTTGTTGTAGTTACGATTGTAGTTACGACTGATAATGCGATTTTTGATCCGGAAAAAGGAGTTACGATAAACCCTGGCGATGGAAAAGATTTTGAGATTACGTTCCCCAAGGGAACAGTGACACCTATGGGCAATTTAACTTCAGGAGTTTCGTTAGAGATCGTGGTTCAGACCGCTGCTGGTAACCAGTATCCTAAGCATGTTAAATTGCCATAAGGTTCGCTAAGAACATTTGCGTCTTGCCGTCTATCAATAGTCTACTCTTTTTCTTCTGGCACTATTTTTTCTTGGAATTTTTGGCGGATCTAGCAGCTGTTAATGAGAGGGGTGGTGGGTGGAGTGGTTTCCTTCAGTCTTAGGGGGCTGTTTGAGAAGAAGAAGGTTACGTCTCCACCAGAGGTTGCTGTCTTCTCTAGGATCCCTGAGGGAGCCGAGATAATAGAATCCTACTATGTTAATCCACCATTCTCTAAGGTTACTATTGCGTCGCTTAGGGAGATTGGTGGGGAAAAAGCCTATTTTATAGAGGAGGTTAAGCTATCTCCGGAAGAATATCGGATCTACAGCACCCTTCTCGACATAATGAGCGTTGAGGTTGAGCCGCCGGAGAAGGGCGGCGCTGACATATATAGGCATGTGGAGAACGAAGCTATCAGATTAGCCAAAAAGTATGGGATATCTAAGCGGGTCAGGCGCCTCGGAGAGGAGTCGTGGGCAAGAATTCTCTATTACATAAAGAGGGATCTAGTGGGCTTCGGGCCACTACATGTCCTTATGAGCGACAGGATGATTGAGGATATATCGGTTAATGGAGTTAACATGCCAATATACATATGGCATAGAAAATATGAGAGCATGCCAACAAACCTAAAAATAGTCGATGAAAAAACCCTAGACAACATTTTAATAAAGCTTACCCACATTGCACAGAAGCATATTTCAACGGCATTCCCAATACTAGACGCAATGCTTCCAACTAAGGATAGGCTTGCGGCAACATTCAGGTACGAGGTCTCGCCTAAGGGCAGCACATTTTGTATAAGGAGGTTTAGGGAGGAGCCGTTCTCGATAATAGACCTAATAGAGCTCGGGACACTGGATGAGATGCTTGCCGCATACCTCTGGCTGATGATCGAGAATAGGATGACGATGATGGTGATAGGTGGAACAGGGGCTGGAAAAACATCAACACTCAACGCCCTAGCAAGCCTAGTTAAACCATCAATGAAGATAGTAACCGTTGAAGAGATTCCAGAGCTAATGTTCCCACATGAAAACTGGGTTCAGCTCGTTAGCAGGGAGAGTTATGGTCTCGGCATGTCTAAGGTGGGAGAGATATCGCTCTTCAACCTAGTTAAAGTCTCCCTAAGGTATAGGCCCGACTACGTCATAGTGGGTGAGATCAGGGGCGAGGAGGCATTCGTGCTCTTCCAAGCCATGGCGACTGGTCACGGAGGACTAACAACTCTTCATGCAGAGAGCCTAGAACATGCTGTAAAGAGGCTGACAAGCCCACCGATGAATATAGCCGAAAGCTACATACCGCTCGTAAACGTTGCCCTTGTGCAAGAAAGAGTCCAGCTACCGAGGATGAGGATGGGCCTATCTTTTGGCAGAAGAATAAGAGAAGTCTACGAGATAATTGATTATGGCAGATATGAACGGGTAGCCTCGTGGAACCCGCTGACAGATACATTCACGTATAACTTTAGGAAGAGCGAGATGCTCAACAGGATAGCCCTGAAATACGGTATAAGTGTGGAGAGCGTCCTAGAGGAGCTCTCTAGGAGGGCTCTTTTGCTTCATGATCTTCTGGCCCGTGGCATAAAGAGTAATGCAGAGGTCAGAATGGAGATAACGAGGTATCGTCTGCTTAACCCATTTCCAGCGATAGCGATAAGGAGGGGTTAGTATGGCTTCTCTTACAGGCCTCGCATATCAGGTCTTCTGGTGGCTCTCAAACATCCTCGCAAAAATACTTTATGGTGGGAACACCTCTAAGCTCAAAGATACCCTTGAGGCCGCTGGAATAAGAGTGTATCCGCAAGCATACCTCTCATTGATCAGCCTCTTTTTAATCATGTCGATCGCAGCCTCCACCCTAATCATATGGTTCACCAGCCTCCTACCAATAGCGTTTCTACCAATACTAGTCCTCTTAATTGGATACACCATGCCGAGCATAAAGGCCCAGGACAGAGCCTCAAAGTTGGATATGGAGGCGCCATTCATGGCTGCATATGTAAGCGTTATGGCGACTGGGGGGCTCTCACCATACTCAAGCCTAAAGAGGTTAAAAGGCTGCGACCTTCTCCCGCATACCTCTAAGACAGCTAAGCAGATTGAGGTAGATGTCCTCCTAAATGGTATGGATCCGATAGCGGCGATAGAGAAGTCCGCTGAAAGGACTCCATCAAAAGAATACAAGGAGTTCCTCTTAGGCTATGTTCACACATTAAGGGCGGGCGGCGATATAGTTCACTATTTACTAACGCGCACTGAAACAATGTTCAGGGATCTAGCCGCCAAGATAAGAGTATTTGGGGAGCGCGCAGCAATGCTTCTGGAATCCTACGTCGCAATAATGATCCTAGGCTCCCTCGGAATAAGCATAGTATACTTGACATCAATAGCGTTCCGGGGGTTCTGGCAGGGAGGCTTCACGGCGGAGAACTTCCTCTTATACTCATATATTCTCGTGCCCGTCATCTCAATCCTCTTCATGTATCTCTCAGATCTATCCAGCTTCCAAGAGCCAATATATGAAACGGCGCCCTACAAGATATTTGCAGCCTCTCTTCCAATAATGATGTTCCTGGTTTTCACAATGTTCCTACCATTTATTGTGCCGGGGCTCGCATCAATGCCGATGGTAAATCAATTCAGAGGTTTCTTAACCTCCCTTAGAATAATGCTTGGTTTAGAATACGGCTTGGAGCCCTCTTTAGGCATGGGGATAGCCCTAATAGCTGGGACAGTTCCAGCGGCTGTAGCCCACGGATATTATAGCCGCCGAAGGGGGAGGAAGATAGTTAATGAGGTAACGAACTTTCTTAGGGATATGACTGAGGCGAGGAAGACTGGGGCTTCGCCGGAGGCATGTATAACACAGTTATCGTCAAGGCCGTATGGGGCATTCAGCAAATACTTAAAGGTGGTTGCAAGGCAGATAAAGTGGGGCCAGCCGATAAGAGTAGTCTTCGAAACCGTGAAGAAGAAAATAAGCTCGTGGTTCGCCCTTATCAATCTATACCTACTCGTTGACGCGATAGAAATAGGGGGAGGTAGCCCAGAAACCCTTGAGACTATGGCTAGATTTGGCGAGATGCAAGCATCTCTAGAGAAGGAGAAGATGGCCACCCTCCGCCCACTAATAATGATGCCCTATATAGGCGCAGCATTAATGATCTTCTCAACACTCGTGACAATAAACTTCATGCGCTCAGCGGTTACAACAATAGCCCGTACACCAATACCATTTGCACAGATATTAACAGTAATAGTGCCAGCATTAGTCTTCCAATCATACTTGATGGGGATAGTGACTGGGAAAGTGAGCACTGGAAATATTTCTGCTGGCTTCAGCCACGCAATAGTGCTCACGCTTATCGCCATGCTCTCAATAATCTTAATGCGCCTCCTCGGCGGCTTCCTAATCTTTTAGGAGTAATAATGTGATGGCGGGGCGTGGAAAGTGTGAAGAAGGGTATATCCTCAACAATATCAACAGTAATTATAACAGCAACCCTACTAGTAATTCTCCTCGTAGCCTCTTTCTTCGCAACAAACCTGCTGGAAATTCAAGTGCAGAATTCAGAGTTTGAGCAGGCTAAGACAGCAATATTGCTGCTCGACAAAACGATAATAGATGTAGCCCTAAGGCAGGGGGCTGCGAGTTCAGTTCAATTCAGCCAGAGGAGCGGTGGGATAGGCATATATGAGGGAGGAAAGATCAACATAACGGTTTACTCCGACTCAGGCATACTCTGGAACAATACAATAAACACTACTTATGTTATTAAGTATCGCGGAGGAAACCTTGTTGCGGCTGCGGAAGTAAATTTCACGAATCCCGGCGGACTAATAATCACTAGTGCATCCAAGCCACTTGGATATGTCAGAGTAGAGGTCGAGAATGGCGTATGGATAATATTAGATTATAATAGGATACGTATAACAGTAAACCAGAACCTTGGAACAATGGACATTTATTTTATTCGCCTAGCTCCAGGGTTTATAGTGGGCTCAGGGCCGGCGATAATCAGGGTTCAAAACAATTCTACAAACGTGGAGCTGAGACAGCTTGAGAGCCCAAGCCCTGTAAGGGTTAGTGTGATGATTGATGATCAAAATGAAGTTTATCCAAGTCTCTCGGAGCCTGGGATACTTGTATCAGCTTTCAGGTTTATAGAGGTCACGATTGAGGTCTCTATAATGTGAGGTGTTTGCTTTGCCTCATGTCTCAATACAACATATTATCGGGACGGTTGCCCTCATAGGCTTAGCTGTATCCATAGCCCTAGCATACCAGATAATTGTCAGCAGCGTTGAGGAGAGCGTCATCAAAACTCAGCTTAATCAAACAGCAGAGTATATTTCAATGAGCCTAACGAATGTGATCAGCCTAACAGACTTCACATACGGAATAATCAGTACATCTGAGCCGGTCACGAAGCACCTAGACCTACCAGAAATGATTGGCGGGAAACCCTATAATATCACAATAGTGAAGAGAGAGGAAGAATATTATGTCCATGTGGAGATTATTGGTAGAAGCGACCTATATGCAGAGTCCCCCATAATTGTTAAGTCTACGCAGAGAATCAGAATACTTGCTGGAGTTGATTTAGAAATAGCTGAGAGCCTCCTAGAAGACTTTGATGTTGAGCCGAGAGCGTGGGTTATTGGCAGCACCTTAGAGGTAGTTGTCTGGTGCTATAAATACTATGAAGATGATGTCATGTATGCTGGTTTAGGAATTCTTGGAGGAGGCCCACAAACGTGAAAACATACGAGTATATTTTCGCCGCTGCAATATTGGTTGCAATACTATTAGCGGCAACATTCTTAACAGGAATATCACCACCCCCTTATAGAAGCATCTCTGAGATAGAGCAATTAAAGATGGCTGCGCAGAAAGTGATGGCCCAAATCCTCCTAAGCCCCGGGTATCCCGAAGATTGGGGCGGAGACATCAATATTGGAGCCTCCAACTTGTCATCCTTTGGCTTGGCAGTTAGTACCGTCTTCACAAGAGAAGTCTTCGTTTTAGACCCGGATAAGGTTCAGAGGCTAAATAAAGACATGCCCGATGAGCTATATATACCGCCGGAGAAGTTTTCAGAGCTACTTGGTTTAGGCTCCATAGATGCTGGTCTCGATTATGGTGTGAGAATAGAGTTTATTCCGGCGCTGAAGGTAACAATAGGCTTCAATGAAAGCTCCAACGCAGTTGAGGTTAAGGTTGAATCGGAGCATGGTATGCCGATTTCTGGTGCAAACGTGCTTCTCGGAGTGTTCTGCGTGGGAAACGATGGGATAAACTTCTATAAAGAGAGGGGCCAGACGGGCCTGGATGGAAAGTGTATTATTTATCTTAACTTTAACTATTCGAACCCGAGTTTCCTAGTGGCCATAGCAGACTATAATGACCTACGGGTGATGAATACTACGAACAGAAACTCACACATCAGCTATCTTATTGGAAATTACCTCCTGGTTAAATCAAATATTGAGCTCATTAACATGAACGCCACCCAAGTCTTCGCCATATTGTCCGATATGGGCCCTGAGTTTAGGAGTGTAAGCTGCAGTATTAGTGAAGGCAACTTGTCTATGGTAAACTATAAGGTGTATAATATGAGTTATGTGGAGTCAAACATAATTGCTGTAGCAGCGTTGGCTGCTGATGGCAGGCTCATAGTCGCATATAAGAATATTCCAGGAAGCTATAGTTCTGTTGCTGGAGAAGTCTATGCGCCCCTAGCCTATATGCTTGAGCGGAGCGTTAGAATTGGCATCTCATCCTACACTATTAGATTGAGGATATGGAGGATGAGCTGGTGATAGGCGGAGTGAGGCTTGGGCAGGTGAGAATAATCGAAGCCGTCATAGCATCTATCCTTGTATTCATGGCGTTTACAGCAGTCTTCTTCATGCTATTCTCCTCAGAGAAATTCTTTAAGCAGGAGGCCGTGGATCTAAATAGGCTGGCATACAACGTCTTAAGCCGTCTAGTGGAGCCCAAGGTAATCGAGGATTCCATTGAAGATAGCTGGGTGAATGAAACAAAAATCATTAATGCGCTCCAAAACCTACTACCACAAAACATATACTTCAACCTAACGGTTAGCAAATGGGTCAGCGAACCTGGTGGCATAGGGAGGTGGGTTACGATATCTTCCTCTATCTCGAATGCGCCAGAGGACCTGTTTAAGGCATCCACCGAAGTCGCCTCAGCCAGCATAGTCTACACGTCAAAGAATGGAAAGATATACCGTCTCTGTCTCAGCCTAACAAGGGCTGAACTAAAATCTATATTTTTGGTTCAGAAGGACTATATGCTATGACAAGTAAAACTAAGCATGAGGGGATGTAACAGCATAGCATTAGAAAGTTGTGTCATCAGTTATGGGCGGATTTAGAAGCGGTAGAAGGGGGCAATTTGTAGTTTTAGCAGCAGTTATAGTAGCAGCCTTCATGTTCTCTCTAATTGTTACGGTTAATCAGATTAGTGTTATTAGGCAGGAAGTATCTTATGAACCAGTAGACGAGCTGGTTCTGGCAGTCACAAGCGACTTCGAGAGGTGCTTGATAAGAGCGCTGGCCATCGCGACACAGAATTATAGTGAAACCTGGAACCTGAGTTTGGCTAAGATGGCTGGGGAGGAGCTTATAGAAGAGTGGAAAAAAGCTCTTCCAGAATCCTATGGTGGCCTCGGCTTGAACATCCTTCTAGCCTCTGAAAACGTTTCTGACAGGGGTATAGGCTGGGAAATAACGTGGGATCGTGAAAATGGCGGAAGCATGATTTACACAACATTCGCCATGGAAATCGGTAGATATGGACTTAAGGGGCTGGTCGTAACAATTCCGATGGCGGTGTTTCTCAACATACAAAATGTGAGTATAAACTCAAGCGGCGGAGGCAGCACGCTGGCAATTAACTTTCAAGTTAGCTTAAGTGATGGAAGAGGAAATGCCATACCCATACCAGACCTTACAGAAAATAGTCTAAAACTGTTTATTAATAGAACCGCCTATGGAAGCAATATTACGGACTTCGAGTATCTGGGTCAAGGGAAATATAGAGCGGTATTTAATCTTGAAGAGGAAAACTTAGTTGTGGAAAGCGTTACATTACTCGTCGTTACTAGGGATGGTATAAGGGTTGCCGCAACAAAGAATCTCCAGAGAGTTGGCGATGGGGGGTCATCGGGAGGTGGAGGGACATCAGGTGACGGAGGATCATCGGGAGGTGGAGGAGTATCAAATGATGAGAATTGGCGCGTCATATACATTTCTCCTTGGGTAGAGGAGGGCAGACTCAAAAGAGAATTCTTTACACTTAAGCTGGATCCGGGGGAACCTGAGCAGATCACACCGCCCTTAAATAACCCAAATGATAAACGTTCTGGAAATACAACTGAAACAACACCAGCTCTCTATCTCGGCGAAAATGTGTCTATATTACTATATGCAAGATACACTAAAAAGGGGAAAGAGGAGGGTATAAATGTCAAGGTAACATTGGGCTTCTATGATGCTGACGGGGCTTTTCATGGAATTGGTGAAGAAACAGTAAGAATTTATAAATCAGCGGATTTCCGCGTATACAAAATTACTTTCCAGCCAAATGTCCAAATGATCCCGGAGGGGAGCAGAATAACCTTGATCTTTGAACGCGTAGACAATAATAGTGGGGGAACCCTACAAATATTGTGCGGCCAATTTTTCTCGAGGATCGAGCTTTGGTAACATTAAAGCGAACTGAGAAGTCTCAGAGAATATAATGTGCTAATGTCCGCCGCTATAATTATAGCGTCTTATATTGAGATTATCAAAACCTCAAAATATGTCAACTACTACAAAAATTATGGGAAAAAATGGACGCTAAAGCGTTTCTTTCAGTATCTCCAGGATATCTTTAACGGCTATCTTGTTTTCAACCTCAAGGATTTTTACTGCATCCTCAAGCATTGTTGTGCAGAATGGACATGCAACTGCGATCACATTGGCCTCCAGC
This sequence comes from Candidatus Bathyarchaeota archaeon, assembly GCA_018396405.1. Lineage (GTDB taxonomy): Archaea > Thermoproteota > Bathyarchaeia > Bathyarchaeales > DTEX01 > DTEX01. The sequence goes on along the minus strand of JAGTQD010000005.1, from coordinate 19,194 downwards.
TCAAGCGCCTCCTTAACCCGGTTCACGCATGGCCTCTTCTCGGGCTCAGCATCCTCAGTCCAGACTCGCCCAGCACCCCCACCACAGCAGAAGCTGCCCTCTTTAGTCCTCCTCATCTCGACGAGCTCTAAGCCGCTTATTGACTGTAGAATCCTCCTCGGCTCCTCATAGATCTGATTGCGCTTTCCAAGATAGCATGGATCATGATAAACAACTCTACCCTTAAACTCCCCCTTAGGCTTCAGCGCACCCTTATCCAATAACTCTGCTAGGAATTGGGTATAATGCTGTACATTTAAGTTTAGATCCTTGTATGGCTTTTCATTCTTAAGTGTATGGTAGCAGTGGGGTGAGATTGTTATGATGCGGTTTGCATTAAACTTCTGTAGGATGTCGAGGTTGTGTTCAGCTAGCATCTCATAAAGACCCTTCTCACCCATCCTCAGAATATGATCCCCACAGCACCATTCCTCCTCACCTAAAGTCGCATAATCTACTCCGAGACTATTAAATACTGATACCATCGCTCTGGCTATCTCCATGTTTCTCGTATCATATGCTGCTGAACAACAGATAAAGCAGAGGACATCGGCTCTCGTAACGCTTGGGTAAGCCCTTATGTTGAGCCCTCCAGCCCACCCCATCCGCTTACTCTGATGTATTCCATATGGATTATGATGTCTCATAACATTTTCAAGGATATCCTTAGCTGTTCTCGGTATCATGCCAGATTCTACAAGCAGGCTTTTGCTCTCAGTTATAGAAGTTGAGCAGTCAACAAGCTTCGGGCAGAAAAGTGTGCATGAATTACATGACGTGCATAGCCAGGCGCTCTCAGTAATCGTCTTAAGCCTCTCCTCTATACCCTCATCCCTTGAGTCTATAGCAAACCTATAATTTGTGGCTAGGGCAGATGGTCCGAGAAATCTATCGTCTATTGCCGCTGGGCATGCGGAGTAGCATGACATGCATTTAGTGCAGAGGGTTAAGTCCCAATACCTCCTGTGATCTTCTGGGGATTGGATGAACTCCTCAACTCTCTTAAAGCTCTCAGGAGGCTTAATAAGCACACATTTAACTTTGTTAAATTTCTTGAAGAATGGTTCTATATCCACAACTAAGTCTTTTATGACTGGGAGGTTTGAAAGGGGCTCAACTATCAAGATGTCAGATTTTAGGTCAAAGACCTGAGTATAGCAGGCCAACATAGGCTTTCCATTAACGTTTACAGCGCAGCTTCCACATATCCCCATCCTGCATGAGTACCTGAACGTGAGGGTCTCATCGAGGTTCTCCTTAATATATAGGAGACAATCTAATATGGTCGTTCCCCGCCGAACCGGCACTCTATATGTTGATATATAGTGCCTTTTTATCGCTGGATTATATCGCTTAATCCTGAACTCTATTATCTTTTCACCCTCACCACTCATCTTCCCCACCCCGCTCCTAATATTTTCTTTCGGTTGGCTGCCACTTTGTAATTGTAACTGGCGTATACTCGAGGCGCGGCCCCTCAACAGTATAGTAGGCTAAAGTATGAACTAGCCAATTCTTGTCATCGCGGTTAGGGTAATCAAGTCTGTAATGAGACCCGCGTGATTCCGTTCTCATGAGGGCGCAATATGTTGTAACCTCAGCAAGTTCTAGCATAAAATCTAATTCAAGGGCTGATGTTAAAGCTGTATTAAATGACTTACTTTTATCCTCAATCTTTATATGCTTAAACCTCTCCCTCAACTCCCTAATCTTCCTCAGCGCCCTCTTTAATCCCTCCTCTGTCCTATAAATCCAGACATCAGTATTCATAACCTGTCTCATCTCCCTCCTTATTTCTGGGACCCTCTCAGACCCCTCGCTGCCGAGAACTCCATCGAAGACCCTCTTCTCCTCGGCTAAAGCCTTATCCATCGGTAGGGATCGGAGCTCTGTTGACATGGCGTATCTGGCAGCCTCCTCCCCTGCGACCGCGCCGAAAACGAGGCACTCGGCCGTCGAGTTTGTTCCAAGCCTATTCGCTCCATGGAGACTATAACATGCGCATTCCCCAGCCGCATATAGCCCGCGGATGGGCGTCTCAGCCCTTATATTAGCTCTTATTCCGCCCATAGAATAATGGGCTGCTGGCCGTATTGGAATAAGCTCGTTGACTGGATCTAACCCAACAAGCTTAATGCAGACCTCTCTAATCAGGGGGAGTCTCTCTTTAATCTTATCTTCACCGAGATGCCTGAGATCTAGAGCGATGTATGGGCCATAGGGGCCCTTGAAAGCTCTTCCCTCACGTATCTCTGTCTCCTCGGCTCTAGCAACTATATCGCGTGGGGCCAGCTCCATCATCTTCGGCGCATAGTTCTTCATGAAGCGCTCGCCCTTAGCATTTATTAGGTATCCTCCCTCCCCCCTAGCGCCCTCAGTTATCAAAACCCCGGAGGGAACTAAGCCTGTAGGATGGAACTGCACAAACTCCATGTCTTCTAATGGTGCACCAGCACGGTAAGCAATAGCCATCCCATCGCCAGTTGAGGAATGAGAGAAGGTTGTAAACTCATAGATGCGTTCATGACCGCCAGTAGCCATGACGACAGCTTTAGTCTGGAAGACCCCCATTTCACCAGTCTTAAGATCTATCGCCGTTAAACCCCTCACAGAGTTATCTTCAACTATTAGTGAGGTTGCAAACCACTCATCATAAAATTTTATATTATCGTATGTTACGGCTTTGCCATATAATGTATGCATTTCATGGAAGCCAGTCATGTCGGCTGCAAAGCACGCTCTTGGAAAGCTATGTCCTCCAAAGGGCCGCTGATCCAGTTTTCCATCAGGTGTGCGGCTCCACGGACAACCCCAATGCTCAAGATTAATGATCTCTTTGGGAGCCTGCCTAACGAAAAATTCTACAATGTCTTGGTCTGCGAGGAAATCTGCGCCTTTAATAGTATCCCATGCGTGGAGTTCAAATGAGTCGCCCTCACGCATAACAGCGGCTGTTCCGCCCTGTGCGCAGACAGAATGTGATCTTAATGGATGAAGCTTCGAGATGACGGCTATACTAAGTTTATTACCCACTTCGACGGCAGCGACAGCTGCCCTTAACCCAGCTAAACCAGCTCCAACAATGACTATGTCATGGACATTTTTCTCCATTCCATGACCACTCCAACCAAACTTATTAAAGGGAATTAAGAAAAAGGTGCGAAATTATCTTGTTACACCAATTTCCTCATAAATTTTTCTTTTGTTCTCCTCAACCTTCTTAGAGACATCCATATAAATATTATTGCCGTGCGAATCAATGGCAACCGTCAATGGACCAAAGTTTTCAACCTCGAAGATCCATAATGCTTCTGGCACCCCAAGATCTAGCCACTCAACACCTTTAACATCTTTTATCGCCTTTGCAGCCAGCACCGCAGCTCCTCCTGTAAAGGCAGCGTATACAGCTCCATACTTAGCCATTGCCTCCGTGGTTCTCTTACCCATACCTCCCTTCCCAATGACGACCCTAACTTTAAAGTTCTTTATGAATTCATCCTCAAAGAGATCCATACGCGTGCTTGTTGTCGGCCCAGCTGCTACAACCACCCATTTATCCCCCTCCTTCTTAACCACGGGGCCGCAATGGAAGATAGCTAATCCCTCAAAATTTATGGGCAGGCTTTTCCCCTCTTTAAGGTTCTCTAAGGCTCGTCGGTGAGCCTGATCCCGCGCTGTTATTATTGTCCCAGTTATATATATTGTATCATTCACTACAAGCTTCCTGACATCTTCCTCAGATATAGGCGTCTTTAGATAATATACTGGCATCCTACTCCACCCCCTTATGCGTTAAATATTCAACGCTTCCATCCTCATAAATCTTGGCGGAAGCTTTCCGAGCAGCCCAGCAGTTAAAGGCAACTGCTACTGGAAATGATGCTGGATGCCTAAAAGCATAATCAACGTGCACGCCTAAAACTGTTGCCCTGCCGCCTAAACCCATTGGCCCAATACCAAGCTTATTTGCCATCTCATAAAGCTCTTTTTCGAGCTTATTTAGCTCTGGATCTGGATTCGGAGTATTAAGCGGTCGTAAAAGCGCCTTCTTAGCAAGCTTAATGGCTACGTCTACCCCCCCACCTAAACCCACACCAACTATTGTTGGAGGGCAGGGCTGGGCTCCAGCCTCCACAATGGACTCAATAACAAACTTTTTTATACCGTTTATTCCCTCCCCAGGTGGAATCGTTTTAGCGATGCACATATTCTCTGAGCCCCCTCCCTTCGGCATAACCGTTATCTCTAGCGTGTTGCCTGGGACTATCTCCCAATTTATATATGGAACAAATCTCCCAGTATTATCGCCACTATTCTTCTGGGTGAAGGGGTCGACGGCATTCGGCCTTAAAGGAACCTCCTTCGTCGCCCTTCGAGTAGCATTTATTAACGCCACCTCAATCTTATCAAGCCCCCTCACTTCGGCGCCAGCAGTGACGTAAAAGAGTATTGTGCCAGTATCTTGACATACGGGCGCCTTATACTTTTCCGCTAACTCTATATTCTCCAAGATAGCCTTTAGCTGGGTCTTAGCAGCCTCACTAGTCTCCTCCTCATAAGCCCTCTTCAAAGAAGCCTTGACGTCCTCGGGCAGATATATCACGGCTTGCCTTATAAGGTTAAAAGCAACATCCTCAACTCTTTTCTCAATATCCAATTTTTCACCGCCCAATTTTTAATATATGATGAATTATTATAATTCTCTTTATTTCATTCGTATATATTTTATGTTTTAATTATATATTCCATGAGAAGACAATATATTAATGATATGCTGCGCGCTCTAATGCTATCATCACATCTTATAGAAGATTTGACCCCACTCAATATATATTGTAAATGTTTAGATATATAAAGGAGATCCCAGTATATTTTTAAGAAGAATGAGCGCTCTCGTGAGGGTGATTTAAATGTCGAAGGAAGGAAAAATAAGCGTTGAGGAGCTTCTAGCTAAAGCTAAAAAACCTTCTTTACTTGCTCCGCCCCTACATAAATTTTACGAGGGAAAAGTTCAAGTTATGCCCAAGTGCGCTGTAACAAGCTTTGAAGATTTCGCTATATGGTATACGCCGGGCGTTGCGGCGCCCTGCAGGGAGATCCAGGCAAACCCGGACAAATCATTTGAACTAACGAATCGGTGGAATTACGTTGCAGTCGTATCCGATGGCACGAGAGTTTTAGGGCTAGGCGATATAGGGCCAGAGGCCGCTATGCCAGTTATGGAGGGAAAAGCGCTATTATTTAAGTATCTTGGTGGAGTAGATGCTTTTCCATTATGCTTGAAAACGAAAGATCCGGACGAGCTTGTTAGAGCGCTAGAACTAATAGAGCCAACATTCGGTGGGATCAACCTCGAGGATATCGAGAAGCCAAAATGCTTCTATGTTTTAGAGAAGGCTAGGGAACGGCTGCAGATCCCGGTTTGGCATGATGACCAGCAGGGGACGGCGACAGTAATACTAGCTGGTTTAATAAATGCTTTCAAGATTGTTGGCAAGGATCCAAAGAAAAGCCTTATAACGCTTATAGGCGCTGGAGCCGCGAACATACGAACCGCATATGTTCTTATAAGGTGGGGGATTAAGCCTGGAAACATCATAATGGTAGACTCAAAGGGAATACTGCACCCAAATAGAAGAGACATAAGAAAAGAGGATGATCCATGGAAATATGAGCTTACGCAGATAACTAATGCTGAGGGAAGAGAGGGTGGGATACCGGAGGCAATGAGGGGCGTGGATGCCGTTGTGGGCGCCTCGAGACCTGGACCCGACGTAATAAAGAAGGAATGGATAAAGATGATGGCGGATAACCCCATAGTCTTCGCCTGCGCTAACCCAATACCGGAGATATGGCCATGGGAGGCTAAGGAGGCGGGAGCCCGCATCGTTGCTACAGGCAGGAGCGACTTCCCGAACCAGGTGAATAATAGTCTAGGCTTTCCAGGAATATTCCGTGGCGTTCTAGATGTCAGAGCAAAAACAATAACCGATGACATGTGTATAGCGGCTGCAGAAGAACTCGCCAAGTTCGCTGAAGAGAAGGGGATCCACGAAGATTACATTTTACCGACAATGGAGGATTGGGAGGTTTATCCAAGGGAAGCTGTTGCATGTGCCCTAAAATCTATTGAGCAGGGCGTAGCCAGAATAAAGCTCAGTAGACAGGAACTATATGAGCGGTCCGTGGCAATAATAAAGAATGCCAGAGAAAGCCTAGAAGCCCTAATGAGACATGGATTAATAAAGAAGCCGCCTCCGGAGGAAGAGCTATTAAAGAAGTGAGAGGGAAACTCCGCCTCCTTTTATTTTTAATCTCTCTTAACTTTTTATATTATGTTAAAGCAGAGTTAGATTAAGTAGCTCAGCGATGTCCATTATTTGAATTTTCCCTTCGTTTCCTGTTGTCTTCACGCGTCCTCCATGGTAAGCAGGCAGAATGGACATGCCACGACCAAGATTTCTGCCCTAGCATCAACAGATTCTTTAACCCTAATTTCCGCGAGACGAGGTCCTAGGACATCAATCCACATTTTTCCACTACCCTCACAGCATATGCTCCTGCCCCTTGAGCAGAGTCTAATCTGCAAAAGAAAGTTAGTACTTATTTATTTTTGAAGAAAAAATGGGGGCCTTTAATAAATTGCTTTTTTATTCTTTCATCCATACGCTATGAATGGTATTTCTGCCCTTAATTACCCTTAAGTTGCATTTTCATTTTCATCAGTCTATGATAAACATGAGGACGCTTAAAGTTAAGCATAAATTCTGCTCACAATATGTTATAAAACCTTAACCACAAATATGAGACTCATTTTAGCTTCTTGAAAATTCTTCTAGGAATTTAATATCTTGGTTTGAAAGCCTCCAGCCAAGCGCACCCTTAAATTCTTCAACCCTTTCCTTTTTCTCAGTCTTTGGTATCGCCACAACATAAGGTCTTGATATTAGGAAGTTTAGTGCTATTTGAATGGGTGTTTTTCCGTATTTAAGTGCTATCTCATTAAGCCACCTCACATTCGCCACCCTCCCCCTCTCTATAGGGGTGTATGCCATCAGAGTTACTTTTCTCTCTATACAGAGGGGAAGGAGATCCCTTTCAACATCCCTATCAACTACACTATATTTAACCTGGTTAACAACAATATCATGCTTGGCGGTAGAGGATAAAGCCACTTTAAGCTGCCTAGCGGTAAAGTTACTTACGCCCATATACCTGCTTAATCCATTGTCCACTAGGGCTTCAAGTGACCTGATTTGACGCTCAATCGGCGTAAACGTGTCTGGCCAATGGATAAGAACCAGATCTACATAACTTGTGCCGAGTCTCCTAAGACTGGCTTTTAGGGCTTTAATGCTCTCCTCCTGGCTTCTAAACCTATGGGGATACAGCTTGGTTACAATGAATATACTGCTTCGTCCCACGCTCCTAATAACTTCACTAATCAGCTCTTCAGACCTCCCAGAACCATACATCTCAGCGGTATCAATCAGATCAAGACCAATGGAGACAGCATACTTCAGTGCATTAATGGCTTTAGACTCATCTCTTATATCATAGGTTCCTATACCAATGGCTGATATGGATTCACCAGTACCGCCCAGCGGCTTCCTATCTAAATAATCCACCGGAAACATGTACTAAGCCGCCAAAAGATAAAAATATAGCTAAAATTTCGCTGCATTTCTTCTGAGATATCTTATTGTGCAATATTTCTTGCGGGGCTATATGAGGAGCTCTCCATCTCGTATCACTATTTTCCCATCAAGTGTTAACGTTGGTTTTGGTATTATAAAGTCTTGGTGGATGTCGGAGGAGACCTTTCCGCCTATATGAGAGTTGTCTCCTATTGCTATATGCACTGTCCCTCTAATCTTCTCAGCCTCAAGAACATTGTCTGGGCGTTTTGCATTCGGATTTGTTCCCACACCGAGCTCAGCTAGGTTTCTGCGGGAAATATATGGTTCAGTATCCTTGCTAAGGTCAAGTAGGTTCCTAAAGTTATCTCCAACCTTTCCGCCGCCAATTATCTCCGCAACATAACCATTCTTGAAGACAAGGGTCATCTCTTCTTTTAGATCTGGAAACCAGCCTGGCTCGACTACAACCCTACCATTAGCCGTTCCCTCCACCGGAGCGCAGAAGGCTTCTCCAGAAGGCAGATTTCCAAAGGATCCCCTCTCAATCATGATGCCAGCATCAACGATCCCAACCCTTCCCTTTAAACTCATAGTTATATCAGTCCCCTTAGGCGACGTAACTCTAGCTTCCTCAGCGCTAGTTAATAGGTCTGCAATCTTTCTAGACGTCTTTTCTATTTCGCGATAATCTGAGGCCATCGGTCCGCCCGGGTAAAACATTTCTGCAAGGAACATGGGCATACTGGCAACGCGGGCTCCAGCCTTACAGGCGTTCACCCTGGCGTCTGTATGCGTTAAAGAATATGTTGTGATGGCAATAACCACGTCTGCAGCCTTCATCCTCTCTTCCACCTCTTTTCCCGGGTATACTCCATGTCTGCCTACCGACGGGTATGCAAAGAAATCTACTTTACATTCTGGGAAATTCTCGGCAGCTATCTCACTCACCATTTTGGCCAGAAGAGATCTTTTTAGGGCATCAAGTAATTTAGCACTATCCTTTGACCTCCATTCTTCTGGGGTAGGAACGTCTGTAACAATAAGTATCCTCTCGCCCGCTTTAACGCCCATATTCACCTTAAACATGTTAACAACGCCATTAACTATCTTCTCCCTTTCAATCATACTCCTTTCACCATTACTTAAGATAAATTTTATAAAAATAAGACTTTTTGCTAGGTAAAACCCAAAATTTTTTATATTTAGTTCGCTATTAAAGAAAGTTTATGGAGGATTGAATTTATGGGGGAAGAGCGCAAGGATAAGTATGGAGACTATGCCCTCCTCGAGATTCCGGAGAAGGAAAGAAGATCGATGCTTGCAATGTTTATAGAGTGGACTAGCGTTGTTACATGTGTTGCCGCAATATGGGGTGGTGGTGCACTTGGCGTAAGCGGTGATGCCGTAACAGTCACGATTGCCGTCATAATTGGCAGCATAATATTAGCTATCTTAGGTGGGCTAATAGCTTTAATAGGCGGATATACTAGGATGACAACCTATGGTATAATGAGATATCCGTTTGGGAGAATCGGCGCCTCAATACTTGGATTAATATGTTCAGGCATCGGCGGCATGCTTTGGTTCACGATGCAAACATGGCTGGCAGGTGTCCTAATAAGTTCTATGTTGCCTGGCTACTGGTTTACAAATATAGTTGTGGCAACGGTATGGTCAGGCATCCTCATGATGATAACGTCACTTTATGGAATAGCTGCAATAATAGTCTTATCTTATCTCCTCGGACCCATGTTCTTATTATTAACTTACTTTGGGGCTGCCGCTGCCTTTGAAGCCTTCGGCGGAATACCAGTCCTCCTCGCATATAAACCTGCAACTCCCGTCTCAATAGGAGCCCTCATAACAACCGTTGTTGGATATTATGCTATAGGTATGGTGATAGTTTCTGATATATCCAGGTATGGAAGAAAGCCGTCTGATGGAGGTAAGGCGTGGGCAGCCCACATAATGCTCTTTAACACAACCTTGGTTCTAATAGGCGCATTCTCAATCATGCTAACTGGCTCAGAGAATATTGCGCTAGCAATGTTAAAGATTGGAATGGGATATAGTGCCCTTGCCTTCCTCTTCCTAACCCAGCTAGATACAAACGATAATAATCTATGGGTTAGCTCACTTGCCTGGGTGAACGCCATTGGGGGAAGGTTAACACGTAGGCATTGGACGGCAATAATGGGAGCTATAGGGACTATTTGGGCGGCTTTAGTCGCTTATGGTTTCGGCCCATCTATGCAGGTCTTATTTGACTTTGGGGGTTATCTTGGGAGATTAATTCCCCAGATGGGAACAATAATGATTGCAGACTTCTTCATATTTAGACCCTACGTGCTAGGACTTAAAGATGCAACCAAGAGATATAAGTTCGGTCCTGGAAGCAAATATTCTATCATCAATGTTGCTGGGATAATATCTTGGATAATATCTTCAGTGCTGGCATTCTACGCTGAAGCATTAGGAGTGACGCCAGCCGTAATGGGAATAGTTAGCGGCTTCATCCTCTACTTAGTTATAGCAACCATTTGCCATAAAGCCGGAGTAAAATATGAGATTGGAGAGTGGATTGAGAGGCCCACGGGGTTCTGAGAAAATGAGTGAGAAAATTTCACATGTTAAAAGTTTTGCGCTACGCATGAACCTAATAATAGCAGTGCTAGCAATAATAAGCCTATTAACCACGATTGGAACAAACTATAGGGCACAAGCACTACTCGCAGTAATCGTGGCCGCAATAATTTTAACAGTCATAGTTACGGTGATAAGAGTTAAAGGGGCTTCTGATCCATTACTTTGTGGAAAAGCAATAGTGCAAGGGACGTGGTTCTGGACATCTTTCAGCCTAAGCTATCTTATTATGACTGGCTCACCATACTTCGGAATGCCGATGATTAATGTAGCCATAAACTTCTTAATTGGCATAATCATTATTATCCTGGGAATCTACACGCTCCTAAGAACTAAGAAAGAGACTGGCGTAATGCTATCAATATAAAGAAAAACCCACATCCTTCTCTTTTTTAAAAAAGCATGGTAGTTAATATTATAACTTTAAGCTTTAGAGTATTCTCAGCTTCTCCGGCGGTTTTGGATATCCGCGCTTGCTTTGCGATATCCCCATATCAACCAGCATTTCAGCCATTTTAATTGAGGCTACTGCCGGGTCTATTACTGGCACCTTAAGGTTTTCTTGTAGCTCTTTGGCCATCCCCACCATCCCAGTACAACCGAGAATAATTGCTTCGGCACCATCCACTTCTAGGGCTTTTTTAGCTTCGGAGAGTAAGCGTGCTTTTACTTCCTCCCTTTTCTTCTCAAACTCCAGAACAGGTACCTCAACGGATCTGACGGAGGATAACTTATCTTCAAAGCCATACTCTCTAATTTTTCTCCGAAAAAGTGGGAGAAGCCTATCTAAAACGGTAATCACAGAGAACCTATCACAGATCATTGATGCTATTGAGAGGGATGCTTGGCAAGGCCCTATCACTGGAATACTCACTATTTCTCTAGCGGCATGGAGGGCCGGGTCCCCCATACAGTCAATTATAACCCCATCAAAGCCCTTCTCCTCAGCTTCCTTCACCTTCTCTAGAATCCAAGGGGCAGCTATCTCCTCATCATAGGATGACTCAATTGAAGCCGGGCCCTTATCTAAACTCACAACACTTATCTCCGTATCCTTCCGTTTCGCAGCCTCCAACTCTTTCCGTGTAATCTCCTCAAATACTTCGTTTCTAAGAATTGGCAATAGGACATAGATCTTCATGGCTTATTCCCTAAACCATAGTTTTAATCGGCTTATGGGGACCGGTGTATCCCATCTTCTCCAATATATGCCTCCATACCTCAAAGCCCTTTGGGCTAGCCTTCCATTTCTTAGGGGCTGGCGCGGCGATAACTGCTATCTCCATTCCTACCTGTGTATCAGCGTTAGTTAGGGGTTCACCGCCTACACTCATGAGACATATTAAGTCTGGAACAATTACAAGGGGCTCCCCATCACCGCTCCAGGCGATCATATTCTCGTTTTTAAAGTCGATTATGAGTTTTTTACCAGCATAGGGCCCCACGCCCTCAATCGTCGTCCGACCGAAATCAAAACCGCCAACAGTCTTCGTTGAAATATCTGTGATTTTTCCTCTTATCAGCTCATATCCGTTGATTGCTGCCGCCGCCTCTCTCACAGGATCCCTGCCCGCTTTAATAGCTTCCCTTATAGCCTTGCCGATATTTTCGCATTTACTTATACTGTTAAGAACTAAGCACTCCCTCATCGTCCGTCCATTCACAACCCATGTCCCAAAGGCAGCGATCATCCCAGCCGCTATCGCAAAGCCCCTAGCAATACTCTCTCCAGCGCTTATATCAAGCGGATCCCTTGGGTAACCTATGACTATGTTTCCGTTTTTATCAGCTAAGACTATGGGCGAGGTGGGGATTCCATAAACTGCATAGAGGGTTGTTGCAAGCTCAGGTACTGCTCTACCATTCCCATCACAATCAACTACAGGAACTTTTTTACACGCAGATACGTACATTGGCGTTATCGTATTAAACCCACCGATTTCACCCGGCATTACATATGAAAATTTAACTCCAACAGACCAGTAGACTCGCTCTAAGGCATCATAGGCGTATAGGGCTTCAACATCAAAGCCTCTCTCCCTTAAAGCTTTAGGGGAGCCGATGCCAGCGATCATAGCTATATAGTCGCTGTCACACACCTCATCGGGGCTGGCAAGCTCAACACCAGTAGCTACGCTAAATATTTTCTCAACAAGCGATAACCCATCCTTAGGCGAGCCCCCTCCACCAGATCCTAGAAGCGTGGCGCCAGAAATAATGTCGAGAATATTCTCCCTATTTAAAACTCTCATCAAAACCACCAACAAAATACTTTACTCGTAACTATTTAAAAGTTTTCTCATAAATAACCTCCTTTATCTCTCATTTTTATTTTTTGACTTATCAAAAATGTGAAAAGCGGATGAACTGTAGTGAAATTAAAGAGGGGCCTCTAGTATTTAAGGTGATGCTGTATGTATAAGTGTCATATTAGACCCTTCCAGTCTTTAAAACTATTTATCCATGTAAGTTGCTATTGTCATACCTCCTTAACGGTAAAGAAGCGCAGGATACAAACCAATTTTATATTTTAGAGAAATAGAAAAACAATTGCAAATTCTCGTTTGGCATGATGATCAGCAGAAAACAGCCACCATAATATTAGCTGGTTTAATAAGCGCCTTCAAAATTGTTAGTAAGAACCCGAAGAAGAGCCTTATAGCCCTTATAGGTGCTGAGGCTGCTAATATGGGAACCGCATATGTTATGTTCTAATAAGGTGGAGGAAGCCCGGAAACATCATAATGGTGGATTCAAATGGTATATCACATCCAAATCGGGAAGACGTAAGAGGGAAGCGATCCGTGGAAAATACCGAGCTTACGCAGATAACTAATGCTGAGGGAAGAGAGGGTGGGATACCGGAGGCAATGAGGGGCGTGGATGCCGTTGTGGGCGCCTCGAGACCTGGACCCGACGTAATAAAGAAGGAATGGATAAAGATGATGGCGGATAACCCCATAGTCTTCGCCTGCGCTAACCCAATACCGGAGATATGGCCATGGGAGGCTAAGGAGGCGGGAGCCCGCATCGTTGCTACAGGCAGGAGCGACTTCCCGAACCAGGTGAATAATAGTCTAGGCTTTCCAGGAATATTCCGTGGCGTTCTAGATGTCAGAGCAAAAACAATAACCGATGACATGTGTATAGCGGCTGCAGAAGAACTCGCCAAGTTCGCTGAAGAGAAGGGGATCCACGAAGATTACATTTTACCGACAATGGAGGATTGGGAGGTTTATCCAAGGGAAGCTGTTGCATGTGCCCTAAAATCTATTGAGCAGGGCGTAGCCAGAATAAAGCTCAGTAGACAGGAACTATATGAGAGAGCCATAGCGATTATAAAGAATGCTGGAGAAAGTCTAGAAGCCCTAAGAGACATGGATTAATGAAGAAACCACCGCCAGAGGAGATACTGAAGAAATGATATGATTTTATATCCTTTTATGTCAAGGCTAATGCAAGTATCTCAACAATATCCATGACCTTAATTTTTTCATCATTACCAGTCGTTTTTACGGCATCCTCCATGGTGAGTAGACAGAATGGACATGCCACAGCCAGAATCTCCGCCCCGACCTCAACAGCCTCTTTAACCCGAATCTCAGCTAAGCGAGGCCCTGGGACATCAATCCACATTCTTCCACCACCGCCCTCACAGCATATGCTCCTACCTCTTGAACGATCAAATTCTAGAAGCTTTACACCACTTATATTTTCAATGACCTTTCGTGGCTCCTCAAAAACATTGTTTCGTTTGCCGAGGTAACATGGGTCATGATAAATTACGGTTTTATTAAGACTTCTTGCCGGGGAGATTTTCCCCTCATCTATAAGCTTCGCAAGGAATTGTGAGTGATGCCAAACCACAAAGCTCTCTTGCTTGTACCTGTTTTTGAAGGCGTCAAAACCATGGGGGCAATTAACGATAATCTCCTTGATATTATATTTGTTAAATATCTTCGTGTTTTCTTCAACAAGATAGTCAAATAAGCCCTTCTCGCCCATGCAATAAACTTCAGAGCCGCAGCAATTTTCCCCTTCACCAAGAATTCCAAAATTAACTTTTGCTGAGTTCAGGCACTTTGCAAGACTTCTTGCCACATTCTGAGCTCTCATATCATAGGAGGTTGTGCACCCAACATAATAGAGAATCTCAGCTCCCTGAGAGAAATGCTTAACGTTTAGGTCACTGCACCATTCAATGCGCTTTCCACGAACCCTCCCCCACGGGTTCCCATTCATGTACACGCTCTCAAGAGCGTCTCTAATAGTCGGCGCAACTTCGCCCCTCTCAACGACAATACTCCTAATATCTATCAAAAACTCATATGGCTTCAGCTGTTTTGGACAGCGAACACCACATGTAGAACATGTTGTACAGCCCCATAGCTCATTGGGTGGATGAATTGTGATCCTGCCGAGAACAGCGACCTCACGCATATATCTCCTAATATTGAGATTCACTTTTTTAGATACTGGGCAGCCTCCAGTACACACTCCACATTGGATACACTCGAAAAGGTTATGCCTTTGAATGATTTCTTGGAGGCTCATTCGCACCCTCCAGCAAACTTAAGAATTAAACTAAGAAAAGAAATAGGAATTTAAAAATCTTTCCGAGATAATACAGTATTTATGCAATATTTTAGGTGCTTTTTCGAGGTGAGAATAATCACCTCGAAACATTGATTTCCTCGGAAAGATTATTTGCTCCTTAAAAGTTAAGCCATCCTCAATTTTCCGACACATTTAAGTTCAAGAACAAGGATGATGCCAGCATCTGGAAAAACATAAATTTTTCTTTTGATGTAGACTACTAAAAAGATCTGGGGGAAGAAAAGTGCCTAAAGTAGGCATTTTTGTATGTGAGTGTGGCGGCAATATTGGCGATGTTATTGATGTCAAGCAAGTTGTTGAGGCCGCTAAGGGCTGGAAAGATGTTGTCGTAGCAAAATACCATAAATATTTGTGCTCGAAGCCTGGTCAGGAGATCATTACTGACGCTATAAAGAAGCAGGGCATTGATAGGGTTGTAGTAGCCGCCTGCACACCCCGAATGCATCTCATTACATTCCAGAGCGTGCTTGAGAGGTCCGGTTTAAACCCTTATATGCTTGAATTCGTAAACATACGTGAGCATGATTCTTGGGTTCATGGGCCTAGGCCGAATCCAGAGGCTACGCGTAAGGCCATAAACCTGGTAAGGGGTGGGTATGAGCGTAGCCTGAATCTTGAGCCCTTAGAGATGATTAGAGATAAGTGTTCTAGAGAAGTTCTCATAATTGGTGGTGGCATAGCTGGTATAACAGCGGCCCTTGAGCTTGCAGATTTAGGCTTTAAAGTGCATCTTGTTGAGAGAAAGCCTAGCATTGGAGGAAACATGGCTAAACTTACAAAGCTCTTTCCAACATTGGATTGCGCCCAATGCATTTTGACGCCGCGAATGGCTGAGGTTGGGAGAAACCTGAACATAAACTTGTTAACATATGCTGAGGTGCAGGAGGTTAGTGGTAGGCCAGGAAACTATCTTATCAAAGTATTCATGAAGCCTAGGGGTGTTGACGTAGAGAAGTGTAGAAGCTGCGGTGTTTGCGCAAAGGTGTGCCCAGTAACAGTTCCAGACGAGTTTAATGAGGGGTTATCTCAGCGTAAAGCTGCCTATATAGAGTTCCCGCAAGCCGTCCCGTCAGCTTATGTCATAGACTTTAATGCTTGCACGAAATGTGGAAAGTGCGAGCAAGTATGTCCCGCAAAGGCTATAAACTTGAATGATGCGGGCAAAATCATCGAGCTTAATGTTGGCTCTATTTTATTAGCTACGGGCTATGAACTCTATGATGCAAGGAGACTTGAGAATTATGGATATGGTATTTACAAAGACGTCATAACCATGATGGAGCTAGAAAGGTTAACTTCTGGAACAGGGCCAACTGGCGGTTACGTGAAGAGAGCGGATGGAAGCGACGTTAGAAAGATGGCGATCGTTCTCTGCGCTGGATCAAGAGACAAGAACCACATCCCATACTGTAGCCGAATATGCTGCATGTATTCCCTGAAACAGGCATACGTGCTAAAGAAGATGCTTGGAATAGATGTGACAGTATACTATATGGATATTAGGGCGACCGGAAAGGGTTATGAAGACCTCTACTGGCGTGCCCAGGAGGCTGGCGTAGTCTTCATACGTGGTAAAGTGGCTGAGATATGGCAAAGCAGCAATGGGAAACTTATCGTTCAGGCGGAGGACACCCTCACTGGCGAAGTTAGAGAGGACGAGTATGACATGGTTGCGTTAGCCGTCCCTATGGTTCCACCAGCCGGGCTTAAGGATCTTGCCGAAAAGCTAAAGGTGCCGTTGGGTGAAGACGGCTTTATAACCGAGAAACATCCAAAGCTAGATCCAGTCGACTCACTAGTCACAGGGATCTTTGCATGCGGCTGCTCCCTCAGCCCAAAAGATGTCCGCGACACGGTCTCAGACGCCCTTGGAGCGGCTGCAAAAGTAGCCTCCTTCCTGAAAAACGATTATATAACAACGAGCCCAGAGAAAGCCCTCGTCGTCCCGGAGCTCTGTAATGGCTGCGGCGAATGTGTAAAGATATGCCCAGTGAACGCCATAACAATCTATGAAGCTAAAGCAAAGATTGATCCATTTCAATGCGTAGGCTGCGGTGCATGCATCCCCTCATGTCCTAGAGAGGCAATAGAGTTTAAGAATGCGACTACAAAGCAGATTCTCTCAACATTAAGGGGAATATTAGCCGAAAAGCTCCCCGGGGAAGTTAGAACAGTCGCCTTTGTTGATAAAAGTGTTGGATATACTGGGGCGGACTTCTTAGGCTTAGACCGAGAAAATTATCCAGAAAGCATATATCTTGTCTCAGTTCCCTCGACAGCGATTCTTGGAAGCAAGCATATCTTAGCAGCCTTTGCTTATGGCGCCGACGGCGTATTAGTAATAGAGGGGAGCGAGGAGCTATATGAGAAATTTACTAAAAAGAAGATAACAGAGATCGGTAGAGAGATCGCAAAATTTGGAATAGAATCTATGAGACTGCGACACAGCTACATACCCCTACCAGTCTATAAAAAGGCTGCCGAGCTCTTCAATATGTTCGCCGAAAGAATAAAGAAATTTGGGCCCATTCCAGAAGAAAAGCGAGAGAGAATAAGGAAAGTTTTAGGAATGAACTAATCTTTATCGTTGTCTTATAGTTAGAACTGTTATCATTAATGTTTTCTAATGATCTTTTCTATTTTTACATTTTTATGAACCAGTAGTTACGCATTTGAGGGTTGTGGGACGTCTACTTAGCCCCCTTCATACGCCACGATGGGCTCAATCGAGAAGAATCTTAACGCCGATAAGCTTAATCTTATTGCATTTTCTATCTTTTCTATGAGATTTATGTTTTTGAATAGGATCCTTAGGAGACTTAGAGGTTCTTATGCTCTTGACCTCGACAGCATATATTCATTAATTTAATTCTAAGAGCATGTTAGCCCCACTGCTTATCCTAATTATATCATTCTCAATAGGGATGGCCAGAATGAACGACATAATGGGGTTAAGCCTTGGGGCGAGGAATTTCCCTTTTTAAGTAAATGATAATTTTATTGGTCGTAATTGCCGTAATATTGCTTTGGGGCCCCTCTAAAATTCCAGAGCTTGCCAGAAGCTTAGGTAGAGCTAAGGCGGAATTTGAGAAGGCTTCAAAAGAATATTTATATGAGATGTCGAAAAGTAAGGATGCCAGTGGAAGCACTAGTGATGAATCCATTCTCTTAATAGCCAAAGCGCTCGGCATAAACACCGAGGGAAAAACCAAGGATCAACTAATTGAAGAGATAATTATAAATATTGGCAGAAGAAAGCAGGATCGCGAAAGCTAGGGTGCTTGATAGAGGTAAATTCTAATCTTTTTGGGGGTGCAATTGACCTCTAATCCTAATTCTGCCAAAGATAATTCTATGACTTTTTGGGAGCATATAAATGAGCTCTCGAGGAGGCTTAAGATTCCATTATATGTACTTATAATTACAACAATTGTCGCAACTGTTTTTCCAGCAAGCTTTTCCTTCTCGGATAATCCAACTACTTATGAACCATTAATCGCTTTAATATTGAGGATTATAAGGGAACGTGTGCTTCCATCAGACGTTAAATTAATAGGTTTTGAATTTGTTGCTCCAATAGAGCTATACCTTGTTTCCTCTTTCTTTCTTGGCTTGGCAGCTATGGCACCAGTCCTAGCTTACGAAATCTTTAAGTTTGTTAGTCCCGGATTATACCCCCATGAGCGAAGGGAGCTGCTTCACTTTATGACATTTTTCTCAATATTATTTATAGGCGGAATACTTGCTGGCTTCTTTATTATAGTGCCTTTTGGAATATCTGCGCTCCTACCATTCTTCAGATTAGCCGGCGCCGAGCCGCTAATATCGGTCACTAGCTTTTATTACTTCGTTTTCTTCTTAACCTTGGCAACAGGAGCGCTATTCACGTTCCCAGTCTTCTTAGCCCTTCTCGTAAAACTTGGAATAACGAGAACAGATTCCTTTAAAAAGAACAGAAAATATATCTACGTGGCACTTCTAGCACTAGTTTTTATCATAACCCCAGGTGAAGGTGGTTTAGCAAACCTTGCATTGTTTTCCATAATAATATTGCTTTTTGAAGCTGGGATCTTTTTTGCGAGCCGTTATGAGAAAAAGGTAGAGCCCATTAAGACACCAAAGTGTAAATATTGTGGGGAAAGCATGTCCGCCCGCTTGATTTTTTGCCCAAAGTGTGGTAGATCCCAGAAATAATTGAATTACCAAATCTGCCTTAATTAAATGAGAAAAAACAATTTAGTGTACCCCTTATGAT
>JAGTQD010000049.1 GCA_018396405.1 Candidatus Bathyarchaeota archaeon | reverse complement strand
CATAGCGGGCTCAGATTAATGACCCTAGGCAACTATACTGGGACAGACGGGTTGAGGGTAAGGGACTTCCCGGAGATGCGGATTGAGAATGGAGAAGTAATATTCGATAAGATTCCAACAATGGTTATCGTCAGGCCTGAGCTGAGCAAGGCTGGGCACCAGTACTTCACATTCCTAAGCGAGGAGGGCTGCGAGTACCTAAAAGACTACCTAGAAGAAAGGATTAAGGGCGGAGAAAAGCTAACGCCGAACTCGCCAGTAATAAGGCCTAAAGTTGCTCCAAAGCCATTCATAAGGACGGTTAATATTGGCGAGATATTTGTCAGCACCATGATAAGCACAGCCTTCACAACGGACAACATAGAAGATACCATTGAAGTAGATTTATCAGCTATTCCCGGAAAGTCCAGGCCCGCCGAGGCTATAAGGGATGTTTTAGCGTGGGGCAAGGAGCATGCTGATTGGAAGGATACTTGAGAAGTATGGGCGCTACTATTTCGTCCACACTATAAATAACGCTACCATAGTTGTTACGGGGCTACTGTACGGAGAGGGGACTACGAGAAAAGTATAACGATGAGCGTCATGTCTGGATTAGGCACTGATTGCAAGGTGCACCGGTAGGCTCGATCATGGGCGTTATTTTAGGCGCAAAATTCCTCCCGGAAAATGTATAAAGCCGTTAAGTGATACTGCAAAGAGCTACGTCATAGGATACAACAACAGTAGGAGCTCGCACCTAGCCAGCAGAACATTTAAAATAGCTAAAAAGGATCATTGAGGAAGGATAAGGTTGGTTTTAAGGACCCTTAAATGGAAGGGGGAATAAGAGTGAATCGGCATGTCTATTTCCTTTTTCCTTTAATCATGTGGCGGGATTGATGAGAATGCTGTCTTAAGAGACTTAGAAATTTCGTAATTGAAGGAAAACAGGGTCGAGCTTCTAGAGAATACAAGCTCAGCTCCCTATAGCGAGAATGAAGTTGTAATGTGGAAAATTATTCTTATTTTACGGAGTAATCACCATAAGCATGCTTCTCTTTTGCCTTTGATTTTACAAGTTTTCAAAGATTTAAAGAAGTAAAGAGATCGAAGTGTTAAGGATATTGTTTTCACATTATTCGATTATAGCTCATGGAGTTATCTAGTTTTACTGGACGACCTTGTTTTACTTTCGCTCTTTGGCTGGATTTATTTAAGAGCTGATGAAGCGTTATCTAACCGCTAGACTGTTAGACGCTAGTTGAGTCTAGTGCTCACTATGTTAGATTCTTGTTTCAGGCGGCGAAATCTTATCGCGAAGAATATCGCCGCATCTGTGGGCAACTACGCGATCAATGACGCCACAATTAAGCTCTTAAGGGAGGTTAGCTCGGCTGAAGCCGCCTCATATTTTAATAAAGGGATCCACATTCACCTTTTTATTCCAAGTAACTCTCACTTAAGCGTCTAACATCTGACAGAATGTCTTCGGATATCGAGGAAGAGCCTTAACCTTCTCAAGCGTTTCATGCACCATCCCATATGCTTTTAATGCTATTTTCCAAGCCTCTACGTAGTTTATCCTCAAGTCTTCCCTATCTATTTCAGTAAGCGTGCAACTCAAGTTTCTAGTAGGGCATTATCCACATGGATCGGCCTATTAGGCTTATTATTGCGCCCAGCGCAACCGCTATTGCCTCACCGCATAGGATTCCGCCGACAACAAGCATCTTGTTCTGCTGCCACCGTTCGGCTCCTAGAAATCTCGGGAGCAAATATTTT
Source organism: Candidatus Bathyarchaeota archaeon (assembly GCA_018396405.1). Classification (GTDB taxonomy): domain Archaea; phylum Thermoproteota; class Bathyarchaeia; order Bathyarchaeales; family DTEX01; genus DTEX01. The sequence continues at coordinate 8,602 of JAGTQD010000049.1, read as the reverse complement.
CCCATAATTGCTCCAATGAACATGAGTATAGTGTAAGGGGCGGCTGTGGCAGCACCTAAATAGACTCCTAGGGGTGAGATGGGTAGATGAGCTATTTCAGCAGCCGCATAAATAGCCGCTCCAATCAGGAAGAATATAACTATAAATTCCGGGTTGAGGATCGTTATGCGTTTTGTTACCCAGAGACTCGTGTACATTGCGCTAATAGGCCAGAAAACGGCCGTGTAAGGATAGTAAGTGGACGGTATCTCCGTCATAGCCCATAGCGATGAAGCATATATGAAGCTTAACAATAAAGCTAACGGTATGGCGAGCAGGTAGGCTTTTATGAAGCTAGAGGGTCTTGTGCCAGTCAACTTCATTGTTTTCATCACACCAGCCCAGGAAGCCGGCTGTAAAGTGAAAGTGTACCCGGCCACATAGAACGGCGCGAACCATATGTCGTATCCGGAGTAGGGCATCGCTATGAATATGCCCTCCCTAACGTACGGGATAGTTATAAGGACTCCGGTTTCACCTAGAGCTCTAGCGGTGACGAGCATAACTATAAATGACCAAGCTGGACCTAAAAGGATTAAAATCCAAATGAAAGATATTAGATGCGGGAGTAGCGTAAGGGTCAGCGCTATCGTCCCAAATGAACCTATGAAATATAGGGCTAATAGGATCCATAGTGGTATGTAGCCGGCGCGCTTAGCGGCATCTGAAAGCCTGCTGAGACTTTTTAGGGCTGAGATGAATAGTTTGGGTTTTAAAATTATTGGCATTATGGCAATGGCTACGGATAAACCTATCAATGGGCTTACAAGAAAGTCAAATGTATAGAATTGAAGCGCCATGCCTAAGCTCATACCGGGCATATAGTTTTTGAAGATCCCATGCTGATAGAGGATTCTTCCACCCACAGTATAAAATATTATGCCACTAACAAACGCTGAAAACAGCACCTTGAAGGGCACGATGAAACCTATCGTAACATACATGAGGTCTGTTGCTATGCCGAGAAGTCCACCAGCCAAGCCAGTAGACTCCATTATATAATTGAGGTCAACCCAAGGTGCCGGTATGGGCGCAAACCCCGTGATTAAGGGAATAGTGTAGAGGACTATAGAATATATTAAGCCTATCATTATCGAATAGACGAAGGTTTTCATTCTTTCCGGTTGTCTTTCCGCTAAAGCTATGATCGATTGCGCCTCAACATTAGATATGGGAAATGGCAGCTCCTCCACCTCAACAAAAAGCTGCGTAGCTATTAATCCAAGAGCCATATCCGCAATTAAACCTAAAGCAAAGCCTATGCCCAAGGTCCCCATTATCGGGAACCAGTCCGGATGGAACATTAATCTTTGGGAAATTGCTGGCGAATTTTCCGGAGGAGCCACAAACCAGGGTAGTTTATCCGCTATACCAAAAGCTTTAGTTACTGGGCTGGTTCTAAGATAAGCGTATTGTATGGGCCAAAGGAAATAGACAAGCCCTGACGCTATCCCACTAGCTGAAAATATTATTGCTATTTCCTGTCTGCTGAGGCGCCAGCCTAGCAGCACACCTATCTGCGTGAAGAGAAGTATTATTAGGTACTGTGTTGCGCTCGCTATGTTAACTCCAGAATACAGTTGGAGATATAGTACTGCTGGCTGCATTATTATGGCGCCGTAAAGGATGGCTAGTATTGAGCGGGATGTAAAACCCTCTTTAAGCTCCGCTAACGTGTTTCGAGTTTCCATCACGATATCACCTGATTTTAGTGAGCGCTAAATAATTTATTCAAAAAATTTTTTGATATATAACGTTTCTTCTCTTCCGGCTTTAGCCCCCTCCAGACTAAGAACTGCTTTCTTATGCTGTCTATGAATGGTCTGTTTGACTGCATCCAGAGCGTATACATTCCTGTAAGCCTTCTAATCTCTAAAACAAATGTGTATTTAGCGCTTGACGCATCATATACCGCTCTTAATGTAACTGTCTGCGATATTCCATGCTCATAGGGGCTTAAGTTAACGGTTGAGATTAAAGATAGGCTTCTAATTCCTCTGATAACTTCCTCCTTTAACGAGATATCACTGACCATGAAAAGCCCGATTCTCTCGCCTTTATATGCGCTTAGAAACTCGTACAGGTAGGATAGGAAGCCATTTAGTTCTTCGTCCCCAGCTATAATGAAGGGTAAGGGTATTATCCATTCATCCCCTTTTGGCTTTGTTAACTTGTATTTTCGTTCAAGTGATGGCGTCACCATTCTCGAGGATTTTAGCGCAGGATATAGTGAGGAAGATAACGCTATTATTGTTGTAACCGAAACAGAAAGAATAACAAATAATGAGGCATAATTAAGGACTCCGAAGGGCATTTGACCCGTCTTCTGAAGTAGAAGTATCATTATGAGACCTGATATATAGCCTATTACTGCGGCAAGCAATGCGAACACCAATGATTCAGACAGAAAGATTAGAGCTACATGGGTGGGAGAAAGCCCTACAGATGAATAAATTTTGATCTCTTTAGTTCTCTCATAAACTGAACCCAACATGGTGTTAAGAACTATGAACCCTCCTATAAACAGCGGAATTATAACAGTTGCTAGTCCAGCCCAAACAAACGCAACGGCTTTCCTATAGACTAATATGCCGCTCGGAGTCCCAGCATATATATCTGTACCAGTCATTTCAAGCAAAGTCTCCGCTAAATAGGATACTAGAGATACATTACTGATTTTCGCAGAGACACTAATTATCGGCCCGCCTATAGATAAGAAGGTCTTGAATGGGATAATCACATACTGGCCTGCAAGCCTTTCCGGAACCTCGCTGATCGCGGTGCCACCTTTCGCCTTCTGGGCCTCCTTAACATAATCTATTGGAGTAATGCTCTGGCTGTTTAGGTCTTGGAATGAGAAGACAGCTTCACGGCTTATTACACCTACAACCGTAAACTCGTTTCCGAAGACTATTATTCTATCGCCAATCTCAACTCCAGCGCCATGTATGTCATCGCTTATAATGGCCGCCCATGTATCTTCAGGCAAAAACCATCTGCTACCGGGCAACAGGGCATCTTCAAAATCGAATATTTCTTTTGCTTCGGGCATTAGTCCCCATATCGCCCTATAAACAGCGTCTTTATACGTCTTTCCGACCCCTCGAATTGTTTCGGTCTGGGTTGGCCCAGCCCATCCCGGAGACATGAAGCCGCTTGCAACGACCACTCCATCTTCTCTAACAGTCGCTTTAAGTAGTCTTAAGCTTTCTAGCGGCATCCCCGTCCAACCGCGTCTATAGAGAAGTAAACCATTATAGGGTGCCGCACCGCTCGGCGCAATCCGCATACCGCTATAAAAGTAGGCGGATGTAAACGCTACAAGCGAGGAAACTATAACGATCAATGTTATCAGCGTGAGGATGCTTCTCATAGGCCTCTTCTTCAGGTTTGAAGACGCCATAGAGAAAGCTAGAAAAGCAGCTGAGGTCTTACTCATTCTTGAGAAGTGTTCGCCTAAAATCTCACGTTTCATCGCATCCAAATGATATTTTGTCTCAGAGAATACCACAAACAATATGGGGACTATCATTATTAGGGCAACGCTTCCAAATATGACCATAACGGCGTTTGAGGCGAGCCGCATGCCTGGATGAGAAAAGGCCATGAATGTCAGAAAAACGGCTGTAACTACTACAATCGTTACGATTCTTTTTATTCCCTTCTTATGCTCAAAGAGCCTTTCAACGAATAAGGCAAACGGCACTAGGAGGAACAAGAAGAAGGTGAAGGAGATTATTGCTTCATTGTAGAGCTTTCTGGTCTCCACATAGGCAATATATTCGTTTGACCATGCAAACATCAGGTCGCTATAGGCTTTTTCATAATTTAATACTTCTGGAGAAAGCATTCGTTCAGCTTCTACAAGATTCTCTCGCGCTTTAGCATGGAATGTTTCAGCCCTCAAATTCCCACTAAAAAGATAATATGAGTTAGCGACGCCTAGCCGTTCCTCATTTAGCTTATGTAGGTCTCTAACTACCTCCATAGGAGCTGGGATTATTAAGAGCTCTCCCAACTTAAGGTTGAAGCCCTTCCCCCTGTTGTTTAGAACCCCCACTAGATCCTGACCCGAGTAAATTAGAATCTCGACATTATGGTTAGGAGGCACATACACTACGTGAACTGGGCTCGCGATTTCCGAGGTTGTGCCGCCGGCGCCCATGGCCCATGGATTATATGGTGCTGCGCCAGCATATCTGCCGGTGCTTCCGAAATTCAGCGTTTCGGCGTGGGAGCCTATCTCATTGATTATGAAACCTATCCTTGAGGAGCTTTGATCGCGAATATCTATGACCCCTAGAATAGCTATCTGCCCGCATTCGAAGACAGCTGTTGTATACTCCTTTTCCGGCATGTCCGGGAATACTCGTGGATCATAGACTCTGGCTCCATATCTACCGCTGTCCGGAGCGCAAATAAGATTGCCGGTCTCCGGATCAACCACGTAGGCTTCGAGCCAATACCTTAATTCTGTGCCACCATGCGCGCCTCTAAAACCATAAATTGTTAGAGAACCATTTTTGTCGGTCATCCCAGAAATAACATGACCTGCCCCTGAGAAAGATGTGTGCCCAAATCCTCTGCTAATTTGAGCGAGAACAACAGCGTTTTCAACAGGCGCATATCTGCCCGTGAGAAAATCATATTTTACGACATTAATACGGGCTACGGAGAAACCTCTCGCTTGGACTGGATCCCAATATAGTTTTGGAGCAGGTATAATTCTTTCAAGCCCCTCTAGATTGGCGTAAAGGAAGACCGATGCGAATGCAACTTCGGCTTGAGGTCTCAGCTTTGTAAAGTCAACTCGATCTATTGTGTCTAAAGGTGTTCCCCATAGACTCCTGAAGGATAAGCTGGTTCTGAGGCTGAAGGCTACGGCGCCAGCCATTGCGGCCGGCTCCGTGTCGAGATATAGGACTGAGATAGGAACCGCGAAGAGGTTTGTTGGGGAGCCTTGCTGGCCATAACCCATACCAGACATGCCGTCGGAGACAAGGTAGCTTCTACCAGTATTCTTAACCATGTAGTAGATGAGGCTTTCATCACGAATATCTTCCGCAATAAGTCCTTTTTCTTTCCACTCTTTAAGCCTATATTCTTCGAGCGGTCTACCCCAGTAGAAGATTGGATTTAGCGCTTCTCTTATATCGTACCAATCGTGTCTGTCGACACCATAAAGAGACGGATACCCTGCGGGAAGGGCGCCAAAATAGAAAGCGAAGTATTCGCTATCCGTGGATAAATCGAGACCCATGGTTAATATAGTTTGCTCAGCTCCGACTTTCTTTGCGTCCCCTCCCCAGAAGTATTTCCAAACGTGATATCTTGCCCCGGCAACACACTGCCAATGCCCGGAGAGAGCAACAAACATTATTGTTCTTCCAGGCCGATGTTTACTGAAGAAACGAGCCATTTCAAGCATGACCGCTATGCCAGTAGCTTCGTCGGCTCCCGGAGCTACTGATGGAACCACTGAGGTTGAATCATAATGGGCCCACACTTGAATTATTTGCTCTGGGTTAACCGTTCCATTTATAATCCCTATAACATTATATACAAGGCGATTCTCCCAAACCATTTTTGAAGTTAATTTAACGATTACCTCCTGTTCATTAGGATTGAGGCTTAGAAGCGTCAAAGCATCATTCTTTTTAATATAAAATCTTGGTATGTTGGCTGGAACTGTCAGCGTTTTCAGCGAGGCTTGGTAACTGTTCGTGAAGTCTGGTTCTATGAAAATCACTGCTTTAGCGCCAAACATGAATGGTATAATCCAGTCTTGAAGGGAGTTAAAGTCAGCTAAAATTATGCTTCCATTGAGCGGCTTTCCATTAAGCTCATTTAGACTACATGAACCAGCATATACGAGCCTTCCAACCAAGCCCTCACCTGGAATTGAGGGAGCTGCAACAACATTCGGGAGCAAAGGATATATCTTAAGCGACTTTGAAACTGGACTTAATATTTCAATTTTCGCCCCATAATCTATTGGAGCCGGCTGATAATAACTATCCTTATAGACTTTATCCATCCCAAACTCTAAAAATTTATTGTATATATAGTTTGCAGCTGCCTCACATCCAGGGTAACCCGTCATCCTTGTTTCAAGGCTAGAAAGATATTCGACATGCGATTTAATAGCATCTATATCAACATTATCTAATATTACCGAGAGGTGATCTTGAATGTCTCCAGTGGTTTTCAAAATGAAGCCTTGGGAAACTTTGGGCGCTTGAACACTAATTACAGGAGCTAAAAATGTTAAAAATACTAAAAAAATTATTAAGGGGGGTTTAATCAACAGCCTGCTCATTTAGAGCACCAGCGGCATTATTTATTTCAAGTAGATTTTGAGAGTTTTTAGAGATATAAGCGTTTCTAGATTGGCAGCGGCATCCAGAATACCATCCCGGTCACTACAACTAATAGTAAGCTTAGGAATGAGCCGACAACGATGCCAACTATTACTGGAACAAGCTTCTCAAATAATGGTGTACCGCCAACCTTCAGGATTATCCATTTAATCCACCAAGTCACCCAGAAGGTTGTTGCCACCTTAATGTTGTTGCCGCTAAACATTATCAAGCCTATTGGGTTTATTGGGAACCATGGAAGCCTCATTCTTAAGAAGAAGATTATGGCGTATATGAAGATTCCTATAATTGTGTAGTGGAAGCCTGTTAAGCCTTCTGGGAACGGTGTATCCCAGTAACCGATGGTTGTAACGCCGTCTCTAACGTAGTTGGCGGGCCACACACCGTGACCGATAGCCCAAGGTGGCCTAACTTGAAGTCTCGCTAGGCCGAGGGCGAATGCTGACCAAACAGTGAATATTCCAGCGAACAATATTGTTATAATCGTCACTAGGACGAAGGTTGCAGCCGCATGCTTTGGTCTTAATCCAGAGGCATCAGCAATCCTGAATCCTTCGAGATAAACTCCCGAAAGCGTAGCGCTGGAAATATATCCGAACGTCCAGCTGTTGAAACCTGCCGCCATGTATGCTCCCAACTGATTCTCAGGGGTTATTGGAGGCCATAACCCTAGAAGCCGTCCATATCCCAGCGCATACTCGTTGGCTGGCCATCCATGCCAGTAATGTATGAAGCCGCTTTCAGCCTTCAGCCTAATCATCGTCATGAAGAAGAAGAACATGTAGACTAATATTAGGAAGGCGACTCCGGCGGGTATGCCGATATATGTGAGCCAACCTATGTAGACTATGAAGGTAACTATGAAGCCTATCCACGACAACCTATAGGAAAGCGGCTCCCTCTCAGCTTCATCCGGCATAGGTTTACCTATAGCCTTCAATGTGCCGATCAGATACTTGCCTGCAAATATTAAGGTGAACAGGCCTATGGCGATCAAGCCTCCGGATTCAAACAGCCAATATAGCCTGTAGTTTTCAACGATGTACCAGCCAGCTGAATACTGGTCTTCATACCCGCCAACCGGTGGCGCAGGGGTTAATCCCAGCCTCCAAGTTATCTCTGAACATATCCATGAGAGGAAGAACCAGCCCCATCCAGCCGTGAACAATATGTCAGTCGGTATGAAGAGCGCAACCGCTATAACCATTGGATCTATCCAGAAGCAGCTGTGAGCCGTGGGAAGAACCGTCTTTATCGGGGTGTTGCCGTAAAGATTTAGCATCCACATTGTATACCATCCGTACTCCTTTGTTTGCGGGGCTGGGAACCAAGGCCACCAGTATCTCGGCAGGAAGAAGATGTATGCCAGAAAACCTAATACGACGCCCAGCCAGAAGCGTCTATATCCAATGAATGCTGATGTCGCAATCTTTGATGAAGTGAAGCCCGGCTCAGGCTTAGAATACTCTATTAGCTGGATTACTGGCTGCGCATATGGGAAAGGCATCTTCTCAATGTCGGCGACCCTTCTTCTCATCAAGCACGCCATGAAGAAGGCTAGGAAGGCCCAGAGAAGCCATGTTATAGTCCACGTCATTAGCGGCGTCATCATTAAACCCCAAGGTACAGCGGATGGGCCCGCCCTTAAGATGTCAGCAGCTTCTTTTGGAACGTGCCAAGGAGATTTGCGTACATATTCGTAGGCCCATTCGTTGCCCGGCGCCGACATACCTGCTTGAGTTAAAAGTATATAGCTGAAGTTAACTGTGGTTATAGGAGCGGATAATATGAGACCGGCGAGGGCGACTGTCGCGAGCTCCGCTGTTGTGAATCTGGCTTTAACTTTAAGAACATCCATTATGACTATGAGAAGGAAGACTAACCCCATCGATATAATTGGCACGCCGTTTTGCCACTCGTATGGCCAACGATTATAAAATAGGGCTGTTCCCGTCACCTGATAGCCATGCGCATTAATGAAGGTGAAGATTATAGTTAAGATAATCACTGCCAGAAGCGCTCTAGAAGTGAGACCAGCAGGAACCCTCTCTTTAGAGCTTTTCTCTTCCCCCATTTTTTCACCAAAAAACATATATTTCAGTGAAAATATAAAATTTTTCCTGTTAAAGTTTTCGTGACCGTTCTCATTTTGTTCAATTTTCTGACCATTAGCCTCCATGTTT
>JAGTQD010000048.1 GCA_018396405.1 Candidatus Bathyarchaeota archaeon | reverse complement strand
AATCGCATCATTCCCAGGATCAAAAAGCTACTATCCATCATGCGCCCAAACACCAATAACCGTAACAGCCCCAACACCCACACCAACACCAGCCACACCAGAACAAGTACAAACAGTACAAACAACAATAGAAGCCCTCGGGCCTCAGGTAATGTCTGTGATGACGGTCTTGGTTGTCCTTGTATTCATAGCAATAATTCTAGGAGCCGCCAACCTATACATGTACCTCAAAAGAAAATAGCTCCACTCTCCCTTCCTTTTTATCGTAATCAATATCGATAACGTTTACTTATTAGGAGGTGTTTCTAAATAACATTAATGGGTGTTGCATCCTTGCATAAAAAAGACAAGGTTGCCTTATCTTTTTGTATGATGCTTTTGCTCATTATCACTTTCTCATTAATTACCGTTGATGATCCGTTGGTTGTGCTCATCGGTGTTGAATTCCTATATAACGGCGACATGTCCGTATGTGTAGATTTAGTAAACAAAATTAGGAATTACGCTAACCTTATTGTTGTCGGGCTCTCAGAGAATATGGAGGTGCTTAAAAATCGAGGGCTCCTTGATCAGGTTTGTGATTACCTGTACGACAATGGATTCTACTTTATAGTGCAATTAACAGCGCCAATAAAATTCTCATATAATATTACGGAATGGGTTTCCTCTGCCGTTCAAAAGTATGGCAAGCGCTTTCTAGGCGTGTATTATTTTGATGAACCTGGCGGCAGACAGCTTGATGGCGCAGATTCAAAATTCGTTTTCAACGCGGCTGGATGGGAAGAAGCTGCGAGGGAGTATGTCTTCTACCTGTACGTTCATATTAAATCTTACATGGGTCTCGGCGTTAAACTTTTCACAGCTGATTACGCACTTTACTGGTTCGATTATGAAGCCGGATACGATGTAGTTTTTGCTGAGTTCGGATGGAATCACACTCGAGAAGTTCAAGTAGCTCAGTGTAGGGGGGCAGCTCAAGCCCACGGTAGAGATTGGGGCGTTATAATAACTTGGACCTATCGCAACCCTCCATATCTCGCGCCAGCAGAGACAATCTACGAGGATTTGGTGCTTGCCTATCATTGCGGTGCTAGATACATAGTGATTTTCGAATACGACATTATGACGGAAGCCCATCTCGAGGTGCTTAAGCAATTCTGGCAGTATACAAGACGCTACCCATGGAGGCATGGCTGCTGTAAAGCTGAAGTTGCATACGTGCTTCCGAAGGGCTTCGGGTTTGGGATGAGAAGCGAAAATGATACCGTCTGGGGGATTTGGCATGAGCCACTGGGCGTTAAGGTGTGGCGCGACGTACGTGATATGGTTGATAAGTATGGATGTCGCCTCGATATAATCTATGAATGTGAAAAATTACCCACAGCAATCAGCAAATATAAGCTTATTTATCGGCAAATAGAGTTCCCACTTTCATAGGCTTGCCTTCATAGCCTTAAAAAGGTGCTTAATAGCCTCCTTGCTAGCTGCTAACCCGCTTCTCCATCCTTTGGAGAAAGCCCTTGAAATCGTTTTTGGCCTAAGGTAAAATCTCATAAATGCGGTTTCTCTTATTCTTTCAACACTCTTCATGCTCATCCAAGGCGTTTCGAGCACAGGCTTTGTTGTGTCGTATTTTTCAAAGTCATTAACTTTCACCCAACCTTTTTCGACAGCAATATCGTAAAGGGGTGTCCCAGGAAATGGTGTGGCAACGTTGTAGAAGCCCACCTCATCAGGGCTTATCGTCTCTACAAGCCTTATGGTCTCCCAAGCTGTTCCCTCAGTTTCGCCTGGATAGCCTAGAATAACTTGAGCTAAAGTCCTGAGCCCAATTTCCCTAGCCCATTTAAAAGCCCTCACAGTCTGCCTTACGGAGATGTTCTTTTGCATCTTATCCAACATGCCCTGAGAACCTGACTCCACGCCAAACCAAACTCCAATGCACCCGGCCTTTTTCATTAACTGCAAAAGGTCGCGGCTAACCATATCAACCCTTGTACCACACGTCCACTTTAATTTCATTCCTCGTCTAATAATCTCCATACAAAGCTTCCTAGTTCTCTCTTGATCAAGAGTGAAAAGGTCATCGCAGAAGGCTACCTCCTCAGCTGAGTACTCATTTTCTAAGAGCTCAAGTTCATCAGCTATATTTCTCGGGCTTCTAGCCCTATATTTCCTACCAAACATTCTGACAGCTGTACAAAACTCGCACCAAAATATGCATCCCCTACTTGTCATAACTGGGAAGATTAGCCCCCCAGTTCTCCTAAGATGATCAATAGGCAATAAATCGTGAGCAGGAAATGGAAGTTCATCAAGATTCTCTATGTACGGCCTATCAGGATTTCTTATGATTTCGCCGTTTCTCCTAAAAGTTATGCCTAAAACGTTATCAAGTCCATCACCAACCTGAATCCTTTCAGCTATATCTAACATCGTAAGCTCCCCCTCCTTCCTAACTATGACGTCAACACTCTGGCACTCGTTCAAGGCCTGTGTATCCCAAAATGTAACGTGGCAACCCCCCAAAACCACGAGACAATCATTGCGAGCAGCTTTCGCTATCCTCGCAAGACGTAAGGCAGGCTTATATGTGAGTGTTGTGGAGGTGATCCCGACGATGTCAGGCCTCTCTTTTAAAAGTTTCTTAGCCACATAATCATAGGATACACCTAGAGCTTGGCAGTCTATAACGCTTACATCAAAATCCTCCCGTCGCAGGACGGATGCCAAATAGAGAATGCCCAAAGATATGAAAGGTGCGTGCTGATGAGCTCCAACAGGGTATGGCGGATTCAAAAGCGCTATCCGAATCCCCATAACAAACAGCCTCTCCCTCCATAGGATCGATCATCAACTTAAACATTGCCATAACCAGAGGTCGATAAAGTCATATAATAAGCTTAGGAAGCTCTCCGATTATATGTTAAATTTTCAACTTTCGAGTGGAGACCGGAGAAAGAGCGGAAACGTCATACAATGAGTATTGTCCTCTGTTGAAAGGTTATGGCCACTATGATGCTCCAAATCTCTTATATTTAATGTCGTAACTTTGTTGCATTGAGTAAACATGTGCATGAATTATCAAAGGGCCTCAAAATCTAGAACGCACATAAGAGGTTTATTTTACATACTTTCAAACCCGTACCTTTTCAGAAGGCTTATTGTTAGAGAACTTTTTCATAGAAGAAGATTCTACGGAAAAAGGGAGTGGATTAAATGGCAGATTTATGACGCGTTAACTTCCATGCCTCATCACGGCTCTCTACAATCTCTTTCTCAACCGCTAAACAAGGCAAGAATTGAAACGATAATACATATGGTTCAGAACATTGGTCAAAATTTAAGGATACTTGACGTTGGCTGCGGCGATGGCTCCATTGGTAAAACCCTCCGTAGAATCGGTCATGATGTCATGTCCCTTGAACTTCCCAAAGTAGCATCTTTAGCGAAAAATGATTATAATGTGAGGGATATAGTGGCCGGAGACGCTGAAATAATGCCTTTTAAAAGCGAATCATTTGATGTGGTGATTGCCGCCGAAATCTTCGAACACCTATGGAATCCAAAAAGCTTCTTTAAAGAATCCCATAGGATATTAAGATGTGGGGGGTATCTCATATTATCCAGTCTCGAAGGGCCTGAAGCGCTTCGTTACGATACTCATAAGCAATACGTGACAATCGAAGCACTGAAAGATGGTTTAAAAGGAATTTTCAAATTAAGTGAATTGATACATCTTGAGCCCCAAGGTGCAGCGCCTACCTACACAATAGTAGCAATGCTACGTAGAGTTTAGCCTGGAATATTGGTAAGTGTGAAAAATTATTTAAGTTAGGCAAATAAAGTAACTGTTGTTTGTCATGAGGAAATTTGTTTTAGTATTTGTGGCATCAGCTCTGTTGACTTCCTCTTGTTTTGCCCATTTAGTATTTGCTTCGATAAGCTCATATTCAATGAGCAACTTTGAACGTCTCTATTTAATTCGTCACGAATCTGGTAGATTCTTCCATAAGCTCTATGTTTCTGTGGCTCCATCACTATACTATTACTTCCGAGGTAGAAGCCACGTCACCCGGACCATATGGGATTATGTATCCTTTGTTACACCAGAAGCCGTCGAGCCGATAGCAAAGGAGCTTCAGAAGATATCTAATAGTGACGAAAATTTCGTCAATATAGTTTTGAAGGTTATTCGCCAAATACCCTACTCTAAAAGCGGCCCAAAATATCCTGTTGAAACCATTGTAGAGCATAACGGCGACTGCGGGGCATTGTCGATCTTAGCCGCCTCTATAATCAAGGCCGGAGGAATCGATGTTGCCCTCCTCTATTATGAATCTGGAGACTCGGGCCACATGGCTTTAGGCGTATCTTTGCCGCGTGACCCGATAAACTATAGATCACATTTTACACCTAAATTCTATGAATATCATGGAAAACGATATTGGGTTGCCGAGTGTACAGGCTACTCTGACTGGCGTGTAGGCGAGGAGCCACCTTCGCTAAATGGGGTTAAAGTTACCGTGATCCCCATTAATGGAGGTTGTCTCTCACCAGCTTCTATATCCGCCAGCTTAAATACCCCTCTAGAGAGTTCATCAATAACTGTAAATATTTACCGTTCCACCTTCAACATAAGCAGCGATGCTTATCGCTTGAGTGATTACGCATATAACATCAAAGTCTATGGGAGAGTAATCCCCATCATGGAAAACTGTAAGGTAACCATTTACATTTTCAATAGAGACTTTTCGTTAAATCATTATATCGAAACTTATACTGATAAGCACGGGTGGTATTGGCTTTCAGTAAATCTAACAATGCCAGGCGTCTATCATGTAATAGCAAGTTGCAACGGACTTGTGGGGCGCTCAGGCGCTGATAGCGATGCAATGACTCTGCTCCTGGGGCCGAAAAGCATAGCACAATTCAAAGGACCTTGGTTTAATTATACTATGGGTCGCTATGGACTCTTCGGCTTAGAAATCAGAAAGGCCATTGGTCTCAGATCCTTTTTTAACATAAGCTTCCCAGTGAACGAGACCAAAATAACCTTCAGCTTTTTAACTCTAAAAGGCGCATTTTTACAGGACAGCTTTGAATTTGAAAACGAAACTTTAACGTTTTATTCCTTAGAGCCTTTAAGGTTGCCTGAAGACTTCGACGCGAGGGTGAGGAGATTTCTCACGTTAGCTGTGAATAGAAGTGAAGATGGGTTAAATATTTCGTTTATGGGCTTAAGTCAAAAAGAACTTCAAATACTGAGCGTACAGGACAATAAAAGCTCTCCGACACCCATCCTGAATGTTACAACTTTCATAAATAATGAGGTTTGGTACGAGATCGCCTTAGAAAGTGTAAATTATACGACAACGATTAAGTTGTACAGTCATAGCTACGGCTTAATATGGCTTTCATCGGTGGAGGGCAATGGAACTTTATATATATTGCTCGCCGATATTAAAGATTCTCTTGTTGCATTCAGGGGATTATGGATTAAGATTCCACCGCAACCTGAAAAAATACTAGAGAGTTTACCTCCAGAGTCTTCATGGTATCTTCTATTATCTACCGCGGCGTTCATGATGTTCATGATAATCACGTCAGTGTTCATTATGGATTTTTTAGAACGAGCTAGGAACCCGATAATCAACAACCATAACGGTTTGTTATGAGTAAAAGTTATGGCTACTCGAAGACTTTAAAGCATTCTATAAACAATTAAATCACTGGTTGAGACTTTGAGTAAGGGTAAGGTGAAAAAAAGCTGGAAGGAGAGGTTGCGTGAGAGGCAAATAAAGTACCAGAGAATTTTAGAATCCCATAGAGCTAGGGTTGAAAGAAGAATTGTTGAACAAAAATCTAAAATACGAAAGAGGCTTAGGATAATCATGCCACTATGTTTATTTGCCATAATACTCGTCGTTATTTACTCTGCAGGGCACTACTCTAAACCGCCAGCTACAAGCAATACCGGGCAGGAAACAAACCAAAATACTCAAGGAGAATCCACGTCTTTCTCTCCATACATATACATATGGCCTGACGGCAGGATTGAACCTTCAAATGCACCGTTGTTAATGGTCAATAACTCCTACTATAAATTTACTGGCAACGCAAGCCTGCCAATAATAGTGCTAAAGGACAACATAACCATAGACGGTGCAGGCTACTATGTTGTTGGAACACAAACCTATGGATCTAGAGGGATAGACATAAGTTACCGTAAAAATGTCACAGTAGTTAACATTAAGGTCATCGGCTTCGATTATGCAATATATATGGATCAAACATCAAACTCGAACGTTTTAGAAAGCGAGTTCACTAGCAATTACTGTGGGGTGTGGATTAGCCGTTCTTCATTTATAAATATATCCTCCAACAGAATATACGAAAACAGGGGCTATGCACTATGGATGAAGAACTCCACAAACAACATCATTTCATGGAATACTATAACACGACACAGCAACTACACCATCTATATCGGTTACTCGAGCAACAACACAATAAAACATAACACCATAGCAAACAATAGGCTCGGCTTATTCCTTTACTCGTCAACATGTAACATTATTGCATGCAATAACATCACCAAAAATTATGAAGGTGTGCATCTCCTATACTCAAGCGAGAACCAAATAACATTCAACGATATAGTGGATAATGATGTAGGTGTAGGCTCCAGCGAATCCCGTAACAATAAGGTGTACTATAATAACTTCATCAATAACGTAGTATGTGTAAATATTCAGAACTCAACAGATATTTGGGATGACGGTGTTTCAAAAGGAAATTACTGGAGCGACTACCTAGATAAGAACCCAAATGCGGAAAGACTAAATGAAGTATGGAATACGCCATATGTAATTAACGAAAGCAACCAAGATAACTATCCACTAACGGCGCCTATTAAGACAAAAATCATATAACTTATGAGAAGCCTGTGATCAACGTTAATGCCTCCACCTCCACTTTATGTTTTAAACCATCTGAATTGATTGTTTGGAATCGTACGTAAACTTTTAATCGCATCTAGCGATTATTTTAAACTTGTACATGAAAAGAGGGATTTCAAAATGAAAAATAGTGTGGGGCGAATTTTTAAGGTATTCTCAGCGATCCTATTGGTAGCCGTGCTTATTTCAGCTTTTTCATCAGCTAACTTCGCTTATGCACAAGCGAGAAGGAAAAGCTATGCTATGTGTGTAGTAAATGCAAAGGTTATAGGTGTAAATCAAGAGGTGCTTGTCCTCGTTGGTATGGCTTTTCCAACAGCCTATCCCCAAACCGGGTGGAAGGGTCTCTACCTATATGTTGAACGGCCTGATGGCATTGTTGAGAAACTTGGACCATTTGATACAGATACAACTGGCTGCACCGGGGTGACATACACGCCCAGAATGGTGGGGAAGTACTACTTCCAAACATATTTCCCCGAGCAGATCGTTGAGGTGGCGACAGCAGGAATACCTGCTGGGACCATACTTGAGGAGAGCTGGAGCGAAAAAGTAGAATTAATTGTACAGGAAGAGCCAATAAAGTATTATCCAGGCTTCCAATTGCCAACTGAATTCTGGACAAGGCCGATAAATACTCAATTAAGGGAGTGGGCACATATTGCTGGAAACTGGCTTGGGCCGATGCCTAATCTCTACAATCCATATACTCAAGCGCCAGAAACAGCCCACATATTATGGGTTAAGCCGCTAATAACAGGGGGTCTTGTCGGACAGCCCTACGACTACTATGGCTTTCATACAGGCGACGCATATGAAGGCTTAATGATGACGCGAGCCCCACCTGTAATAATTAATGGAATACTGTTCTACAACCAATATCCGGCTAACTATCACATACAAACACTAATAGCAGTAGATCTAAGGACAGGTGAGGAGATTTGGCGTAGAAACGGCACAAGAGTTAGCTTAGGCCAAGTGCTTTCATACAACACGAGAAATCAAATGGGATGTCACGCATACATATGGGAAGTCGTCGGCACAACATGGCGTGCTTATCATCCGTTCACTGGAGCTTGGATGTACACTATGACAAATGTTCCTGCAGGTTTTGTGTTTGGAACCTTCGCAGCTAACACGGTCTACGGGCCCAATGGTGAAATCCTAACATACCTCATAAATACTGCACAGGGTTGGCTGGCGCTATGGAATTCAACAGCCATACCTGCCCTGTTTGGTGGTCAAGACTATGCAAACCGCTACTTATGGGAACAGTGGCGTCCATGGGGAAAGACAGTGGACGCCCGTGGATCCTGCCCAAAGACCCCTGAGACCCCAATGGGGATTTCGGGAATATCTTGGAACGTTTCCATACCTAGAGGGCTGCCTGGCTCCATATTAGCTGTGGTAGGCGATAGAATAATTGGTGGATCAATAACCTCAGATATAGTCAGAGTATGGGCTGTTAGCATAGAACCAGGACGAAGGGGTCAGCTAATATTCAACACAACATGGACGCCACCTGAACCGGGTCAGCAGAGGTTATCATGGGTTGGAGCTAGCCGAGATGACGGTGTATTCGTAATAAGGATTCAAGAGGGAAGATGCTACTACGGATTTAGCATTGATACCGGGGCTAAAATTTGGGGTCCAACAGAGCCCGAGGGGCAACTGAACATTTGGGTTGGCACCGTGCCTAGGATAGCCTATGGAAAGTTATTCTCCGCGGGATACGATGGTGTTCTATATTGCTATGACCTTAAAACTGGAAAGCGTCTATGGGCTTATGAGGCTGTAGACCCCTACCATGAGATCCTATGGAGCTATAACTGGCCAATCCACATAGGCGCAATAGCCGACAGGAAGATATACATCTACCACATGGAACACTCTGCAAATGAGCCTAAGCCAAGAGGGGCGCCGCTTATCTGCGTTGACGTAGATACCGGCAAAGAGGTTTGGAGGATATCCTTCCGAGAAACCTATTGGGGATCTGACCCGGCGATAGCAGACGGCATCCTCGTAATCCTCAACACGTATGATAACTGTATCTACGCCTTCGGAAAAGGCCCCACTGCAACAACGGTAACGGTACAAGATGACTCCGTGAAATTAGGCGATACAATAGTAATCAAAGGGATGGTTATTGACATATCTCCTGGAACAAAGGATTACCGCATCGCCTTAAGATTCCCAAGCGGTGTGCCAGCCATAGCTGACGAAGACATGAGCCGATGGATGGAATACGTATATATGCAATTCCCGCCAAGACCAACCGACGTAAAAGGCGTTTGGGTTAAATTAGATGCGATAAACGTTTACACTGGTGAATACCTTGATATAGGCGGAACCCACACGGATTCAGCAGGATTCTATACAGTCATGTGGACGCCTCCTAAGGAGGGCTTATGGAAGATAATTGCAACATTCCCAGGAAGTAAAGGCTATTGGCCATCCTTCGCCCAAACAAGCATAGCCGTGGTGGCTCCGCCAACTCAGCCAACACCTGCATCGCCTGAACAAGTGCAAACAGTTCAATCGCTCATTGAGGCCTTGGGTCCGCAAATAACAATGCTACTAGCAATCCTAATAGCGTTAGTTATTATGGCAATGGTGGCGAGCATATACAGCATATTTATCAATAGAAGGCTTATGAAGAGCTTAGAACGTAGATAGCATCCTCCTTTCACATTCGTTTATTTTTCTCGTTCACTCATCCATAAATAGTTAGGAACTTTTATCCACGTTAGAACTCTGATCTGATCGATAGGATAAATGATTAGAAACCGGAAAAAATAAATGTCCATAGAGACAAAAATGAAGCTGGTGGAGTTTAAAAATGACGGAAGCTGAAAAGCTTAAGGTTAGCGACTTTATCTATGGCTTGATCGTCCCGGTGATAGTTGGACTTTTAATTGTTGCCTGGAAAGCCTATCTTCCCAATGCCCTCCTCAGTATAGACCCCTCATACACTTTAAACGCCATACTCATCGACGGTTTCTTAGAGGCACTAATGGTTATAGCGATTCCAATGTTTCTGGGTCTTCTATGGAACAAGTGGGCGGGCGGTGCAGCCGGCTTTCTTTTAGGGAGTCTTTACGCTGTGTATTGGGCAGTACAATATGTAGGCTATGGTGTAGATCCAACGGATGTAAGCCTACTAGGCTATATTGTCAGCGCCATTCTCATAGGATACGTGGCCGGCGCCCTCAGTAAAGGCTCCTTCAACTTCATTAGGATGATCGTGGCAGGAATCATTGCAGCAATCGTTGGATGGGCTTTCTACGCTCTATGCGGATTAATTTCAACAATACCTGGAACCATGGAGTCCTTAGATCCATACACCATCTTCATAACACTTACTCCGAGATTGGTCTATGGAATCATAGTACCAGTAATAGTCAAAGTGTTTTACTGGTACG
>JAGTQD010000047.1 GCA_018396405.1 Candidatus Bathyarchaeota archaeon | reverse complement strand
ATTTATGATTTTTTAGGAGGCCAGTTCTCTTTTAGGAATGCCTGTATGCCAGATGAATCTCTGGGCCCTACGAGGACTTTCCAGCCGGTTAGCTCCTCTATTTCGCCGCTCAGTCTGGCCGCTAGCCCTGGAATTATAAGGTATCTGTGTTTAACCTTTTCTTCTATGCCAAAGGATTTGATGGCATCTGCAATTGTCTGAGCGGTCATTTTTCTCCCAGCAACAGCGCTTTCGACCGCGTATCCTTCGCTGTCAACAACTAGTAGATAACAGCTTATTCCAGCAGACTCTATGTCGGATTGAACTGTGAAGAACGTTAACGCGTAATTCGATGTTACTAAGACTGGTGAGTTTTCATCTGGGCTACCGAATACCCTTAGGCCAGGCTCAACAGCAACTGGCTTCCTAGGATCAGTGTATATATTCGCTCTTAGTATTAGATTTGGGAGGAGAGACCATCCTTCAAGACCATGTAGAATTAATAGATCAGCATATCTAGCGATTAGCATGCTTGCTAGGCATGCCTCCTTCCAGCATAGAACCTCTTTAGGAGCATCTTTTATAGACCATACAGTCATTGGCACACCAATCAGCGGGAAGCCTAGAAGGTTGTCGCCAAACTTGCATGCGCTTCTCCTAATTATTGTGAAGTTTGTGATAGTATCTGCAATTCCCTCATCAGGGAATGTTCCCGGGTCAATGAGGAGGTCTTCAACACCATATTCTAGGAGAGTGTTCACGAGAGATTTTAGTAGGGTTATGTTGTTTGGAGCGAAGACTGCTAGTGGACAATTATACATTAATGCTAAGTCGGCCATCTGCCTCCAATTACGTTCTGTGGCAGCATATATCAGCGGCCTCCGATCATATGTGGCCTCAAGGGCAGCCTTCATGACATCAGGGTTAAATGTGCATAGAATTAATGGGAGCTTTGTCGCGGATGCGACCTTCTGAACCGCCGTCCTGAACTTTATTGGATCATTTGATGTCGATCTAACTGCCACCATATCGAGCCTTATCGTCTTGCCGATATAAGTGTATGCTAGGCTATTGATCTTCTCTACGCGTTTAAGTAGCTCGTCATCAGGCATCTCATCAGTCACGTCTATGGCTATGGCTGTTGGATTAGTGTATGTGAGTTCATGCCTATACATTACGAGTTTACCACCAACCTTAACTGCGGTTTCGCCGACGCCGATGGTGACCTCTCTAATTGGCGGGGCTAAAAGCTCCTTTACCTTAGAGTATTGGGTTTTATACTTCTCCTCCTCTATAAGCGGCTTACATAAATCAATTGTAACTTCTCTATTAACAAGTTTTGTTGCGAAGGCCATGCAGCTGCTCTCGCCACATTTCCCACAATTAGTTCTTGGTAGGAGCATGTAAACATCTAGAGGGCTAATCTCTCTAACACCCTTCTTCACTTCACCAGCCGACAAACGTCTCACCCCAACTATACTTTAATTGATACCCAATCGGCTATGCTCTCAGGTTTAGCTCCACCACGCTTATAGAGGTTATTAATGACCTCTTTAACCGTGTGTATCGCCGCTGGATGCATCATCATAAATATGTCCACGCCAGCCAGAAGAAGAGTTAGCGCTGTAACGGTTTCCCATAGT
This sequence comes from Candidatus Bathyarchaeota archaeon, assembly GCA_018396405.1. Taxonomy (GTDB): domain Archaea; phylum Thermoproteota; class Bathyarchaeia; order Bathyarchaeales; family DTEX01; genus DTEX01. The sequence goes on along the minus strand of JAGTQD010000047.1, from coordinate 8,843 downwards.
GGCCCCCTCAGCTCTCTAGGCTCCCACTCAGCGCCAAGCCTCAGCCAAGCCTCTCTAGCAGCCCAAGCATTAGTCGTTCCCGAGGATGTTGGGTGCTGAAGCTCAGGATCCCCGGCTAAAGCTGCAAGCCTCGCCCTCTCATGCACCGTAAATGAGTATTCAAGTCCATAGCCCAAGGCTGCCGTAGTTAAATCCATGATTATGCTCTCCCTCGGCAAATAATCATATAGTTTTCTATTGAGTTCTTTAGCCTGGTTTAAATCCATGGCTGTGAAAGCTAATACTACGTGTCCATGCTCTCTAGCGACTTTAGCGACATCTCCTAATAAGCCTGCTTCAGCCATATCTAGGGTTACAGAGCTTAGCATGACGCGTTCTCCATGAGCCACCTCAGCAACCTTCTTAAAGACCTCAGCATCCTTCTTTGGATCACCACACCCCCCAACTATCAGCGGAACCTTAACCGCCTGCAAGACCTTCTCAATAGTTTTTGCAGCCTCGCTCGGCGGGGCATCTTTCCTGAGCGGATCAGTGCTAACTAAGTGAACGGTGATCAGATCTACACCAAATTTATCCACGGCGAGCTTAGCCCATGCAGCCGGGTCACCAATAACCTCTTGGACATGCATCTTTATAGCCTTGGGGAGTGGAACCTCCATGTCGAATACGTCGGCCGATATTACAGGCGGGTTTGGTGGGATCTCTTCAAAGAGATAGAATGAGGGGGTGGCTTCACCACCAACCTTTACAACCTTCTCTCTGGTTCCGCCCTCGCTCCTCGTTGCCCCAAGCTTAACCTCAACTATTCTTCCAGAATATGTTTGGATCGGGGGCTTAAATTCCGCCTTTAGTATCTCCACTGGCTTCGCTGGAACAACTTTAGGTGGAGCTATAGCTGGTGGCGGGGCAGCCGTAACTGCCGGTATAAATATCTCTAGCTCCTCAGCCTCAATCTCCACATCCTCTAATTCGATTTCGCCAAACTGCCTTAATAGGTCTAGGAGCCTCGGCCCAAGCTTTATGAGAGCCCCTTCACCAATCTCCTTCTTCTCTTTCTCAGCCATGCTATTTTTCACTTCCCCTTTTCCCTAACTATCTTAACTCTCTCAGCCCTAATCTTAGCGTTCTTGAGGATTATCCTGAATCCACCGACAACCCCAACGCTTACTGGAACAGCCATCTCTGCAGCAGCTTCTGGAGCAGCAACGGCTGGAAGAGCCTTCTCCTCAACTGGCTTGGCGGCAGCCTCAGCCTTAGCCTTCTCCTCCCACCTCTTAACTATTGGGTGCCCCTTAGCTACAAGAAAGTTTTTAAGCTCTTCTACCGTCTTCGCATCCTTCTCAGTCGCTATTTTATCCACAAGGTGCTTTGGAATAAAGTCTTTAACCCTCTCTAGGACGGCTGAAGGAACCCAGACAACCCTCTCCCAACCACCATCAGCCTGGAGGAACTTTGGTGAGCGCATGTATTCAATCGATATTCCATGAAAGCCGTCAACTTGTCTGCCACCAGCCGTTGAGTCCGCTAGCTTCGAAAATGGCACACCTATTGGAGTGAGCTCAGCGAACCCCCTATGAACTATTCCGAAACCATCAACCTCAGGTATATAAAAGGCTATCCCCTCAAAACACCCGCAAGAAGTATGCGGGTAACCAAAAGCGGTATACAGCCAGACGCGCTGTATCTCCCCACCAGACTTCATTTTAACGACATCATTTACACCAGTATACTCGCCCTTCACCGGATCAATGCACTCGCCTTTCTCAATCCTAAATACTGGCCCCTTAGGGTCAATTCTCGCCGATGCCCTCGCATCAAACCAGCTTATTGCGCCGCAGTTAGAGTATCTCTGTGGGGTTATCACGCAGACATGCGTTGGCGCGAAGGATTGACAGAGCGTGCATCCGTAGAATGCGTCAACCTCCTCATCCTTTAAGCCCCTAGCTCTAGCGTCCCTCTTCTCGTACTCCTTAAGCGCGTAATCATACATTTCCTTAACTTTTTCTGGATCAGTTATGAATGTTATCTGGATCTTCTCGATTATTGGAAGCTCGCTCTTGAACAATCTCTGATAAATTTTTCCGATGATGTGGAAGGAGTTTAAGCCCTTTTCAAAGGATTTTTTACTGAGCCTTATCCATATGTCATATCTCTGGTTTAGATGCATCATGCCCTCAATATAATTCGTATATTCATGTATCCTCCGCTCTATAACGCCCTCAAGCTCCTCCTCAACCTGACTTCCCGCAACCTCAATGAAGATTCCCAGCGAATATGATTTCTGGGGCTCTAGATCCTTAATATCTGGGCCAATTATGGTTATCTTTCCATCAACAACCTCATCCATTTTACGAACCTTAACGAGCTCAAACTTGTACTGAACCCTTAATCCTCCGAATTCCACATAAGTATCCTGCCATCTTATCCTCTCACCAGAATACACCTCGCCGACGCCGACGGGGATATCAGCAAACATCGACATACCATTCTAAACCTCCCAACCTTATCTTATGAAAAACTATTTTCCCTCTCTTAAACTTTTAATGATGGCATTAAGATTCTTCTCCCATTCTTCTTTCGAGATATTTGGGAATGACCATAGGGCATGGGGCTGATAATACATTTCTAGGGATATTGTCTTGAGGTTTCTGGAGTAGTGTTTTAGGCCTGATAGGATCAGCCAGCAAACATAATATTTGAAGCCCATGAACATGGCTAGATCATACTGTCCTTTACCTTCAAGCCCAGTCCAGTTTACATCTATAAGCCTATTCGCTATGTCAACTACCGGTATACCAAATACCCTCTTAAAGCCCCTATCAAGGAAAACCTTTAGAATGCTCGGCGAGGAGACTATCGGTATCCCGACGGACTCGGCTATCTGAATGGCATAGTCTACTAGGTCTCCACTACTCAACTTTATTTCAGGAGCCATCGAACCAACAATAAGAACCGGGTTCTTTGAACGCCTGATTAACGCTGTAACTATTTGGGGGTTAGTTATAATCATGGCCTTCTTTGGACCCGGTATCTCAGCCGTCTGCCAAGGTTCGGCTCTCGCACCCATATCACTCACCAGCCTTTTTCCTCACGAGCCTCGGTAGAAGCGTCGGATCTGGTATAATATTCTCCTTCCAGCCCTTCTCCTCAAGGATCTTTATAACCTCCTCACGCATCGTCAGCGGAACATCGGCCAATGTGCGTACAAAGAGGTGTATATCGTCTGGCATTGTTCCAAAGAAGCGCTTATGGAGGTCAATGTAATTTGAGAGCTTTATCGCTCTACCCCTAGTAGTATCATTCGGCCTCATGCATAGCTTCGCTATCATGACCATGGCCTCCTCCTTCGTCTCAGCCGCGTAAAATAGATGCTCAGGGGCAGGGCCGACATAGACCTTCTCTCCAGTCCTAGCGTCATAGACATACCAGTCCTCAGGCTTATCCTTCCTCCCTAAGAGCATACGCCTATACTTGAGCCCATGGGGACCAACAATAACTGGGACACCTAGCCTCCAGAAGCCGCTGGCTATCGCGGCAGCCTTCTGCGACATGGCGCCCCACGCTACACCGACGGCGCCAACCCTATTAAGTATATAATCTGCTATCTCCTCATAGTTTGCGCGGAGCCTACGCTTAGCAAATATACTTGCTATCTTTATTGCTGCGCCAGCAATATGGGAGTTCGAGACGCATGAGCCAACATTAACTATTCCCCCAGCGTCAAAGGCCCCTGGAAAGGCCTCGTATGGTGTTTTGCCCTCCTCATCTTTATACATTCCTATAGACATAGCTGCGCAGCCGCTTGCCACAACAATATAGCGCCTCTTGGCAAACTCGGCAGCCATCTCAGCGACCTCAGTTCCTCCATTAGGATAGTTAGCGCAGCCCACGAATGCCACGACGCCAGGTATCTCGCCAAGAACTATCGGGCTACCCACCTTTCTAATCTCAACGTCCTGTATTGCACCCCTACCCACACGCAGCTTATACTTCTCCTCTTTTATCCTCTTCTCTGCAGCCTTGACAATGAAGCTGTGGAGTGGAAGATCCACTGGGCATGCGCTCTCACACCTACCACAGCCAACACACGCCTCATAAAGATCAGCAAGAGCATTTAAGTTGCCTTCCAACGTCTCAGCAAGGGCATCCCTTACTGGCAGGTCATTTGGGCATGCCCTTCTACAATCATCACATTTACGGCACTTCTTTGCCCCCTCAATTATGTCGCTTACGTCTGGGAGAGCCTTGAACTTCATCCTCTTCGGCGCAATTAAGAGAGCCGTCTTAACAGCGACCTCAGCAGCCTTCTCCGGATCCAATATTAATGCGCCCGGCTGCCCATTTAAAACCAAGTCCTCAACAATCTTCTCAACGCTGTCTCTCGTTCTATCCGGCAATCCAATACAGTTCACATCACTCGTTGCTATAACCGGGGCCTTAACCTTTTGAGCCTCAATAATAGTATCTGTCCTAACACACTGTTCATCAACGACCACAACGTCAGCAACACCACTCCTAATAAACCTTAGCTGCCACGAAATCGGCCCAACTATCTTCGCCTTTGGATTATATCTGGTGACGTCATGTGCTGTGCAGCATAAACCTACAACTTCAACTCCACCATATAAATTATTTTCTATTAGGTGGTCTACTATGGCTGCTGCCGGCGGCACATTATGGCCGACAACCATTATTACAGGCTTCGTGGAATCGACAACCCCTAAGCCTAGCTCCACAAGGGGTGCTTCTGGATCAGCTTTTGGATAACCCAGGGCGGAGATCTGAGCTATATCAGCTATTTCGAGGGCGACATGGTCTATCATTCCAGCATGGAAAACCTTTGACTCAAAGTCTATGTTACTTGCTTCCTGACCAGTATGCGTGGCAGCTAACAGCCTAACTATTTCCCGCTCAAGGTAACTTAGAACTTCCTCTAGATCGCCGAGGGTTCTGGGCCTAATACCGCATACCAGGCGTGTTATTGGCGCCTCTATCTCAACGTTTCCGCCGCCAACATCTATTGGGTGGTCACGCCCATACTTCTCTATCAAATGTTCAATCAGGTGTCTAGCATGACCCGCATGTGTTGCGGCACCTATACAGCATGCTAAAAGGACTATGCGTGACTGTTGGGCTGACATGTTTATTCCGCAGGCTCCGCGCTTATCCCCTGTTAAATCGCATTTTCCAAAGGTGCATAGGCAGCAGAGGTCGCAGAAGGGCATGTAAAAAGGCTTATAGCGCTGTAAAAGTTTAAGGTCCCACTCTCGCAGGTCAGGTATTTTTGGGAACTGTGTGGGTCCAACTTCCTCAAGCCATTCCTCGCTAACTATCTTGCCTATGGAGAGTTCAAAGCCCTTCAGAAGACCTATACTGCTTTTCAGCTCATCAATCTTAACACGAATATTTTTCTCAGAAACCAAACAGGATCCAACCTTAACATAATTTTATATAAAGTGAGAAAGGGAATTATTTATTTATTGTTGTTACCCCATATCTCCCATGGTAATAATAGGAACATGTGGAAGATATAGAGTAAATACTGGTTAATAACATTAATTATACTGAAGAGACATCTAAAGTTAGTGTTGTGGCATGTCAATTTCGCTGTCAATCCTAGAATACGAGCCTGAACTATCCAGAAGAATAGATAGTTTAAGGGAGAGTCAGGCATTCACAAATATTATGAAGCTAATTAAGACTAGAAGAATAGATAGCATTCACATAGATGCTATGAGACCCCCACTAATACCAGATAAGACCAGATTCTCAATAGATCTAATAAGGAGATTATATGAGGAGTTAAAAGAGGAGATCCCTTTAAATATGCATTTAATGGTCAGTAATCCCCTTGAGATTATAGAAGACATGAACAAATTCATAAAGGGCGAGAATAGGGGAAAGGTGGCGGTCATAGTTCAGGTTGAAGCATTTGGCACCGAGGATGAGACGATAAATGCTGTTAAGACCATTAAAAGGTATGGTTATAGAGCGGGTATCGGCTTAAATCTTCCAACGCCAGAAGAGAAGCTAACCAGTAAGATCGCTAAGGAAGCTGATATGATCCTAGTGATGAGTGTGCCGATGGGTTTAGGTGGGCAAAAATACCATAAAGAGGCGACTGGCAGGCTGAGAGGGATTTCTAAAAGGTTTCCTGATAAGATTATAGAGGTTGATGGGGGCATCAACCCAGAGACTGTTGTGGAAGCCTTGAGAGCTGGGGCAAATATCGCTGTAGTAGGCTCCTATATAACTCTTAGTGACAACCCATTAGAAGCATTGCTAAAAATAGACAGCATTATAAAATCCTTTAAAGGTCGGATATCTCCTTAATATCTAATTCTCTAGTCTTAAGGTTTTAGTAAAGCACCAGCGGAGCCAGCTGCTCATCCTCACCTAAATGACTTTAGAAAGTTTTCTAATCTCTCTAACCTCATATTTGTCGCGTTTAATGTCTTCTGCAATTCATTGATCTGATTTCTCAGGGCATTTACCTCGCTTTGTATACTCTCGATGTGATCCTCGATCTTCTTTAAATCCTCAAGCGAGGCAACCTCGTATCCCTCAACAACCCCCCTAATAACAACCTTGTGAGAACGTATTGGCTCCCTCTTCTCCTCAGTAATAACCATGAAGGATACTCCCCCGCTCTCCTATAGAGGAGAAGAAGAGAAGCGAATAAATGCGTTTTGCAACAATTTTTGGCTAAAATAATACTGAAAGAATTTTCTTATTAACATAAAAAGATGGAAGATTGAACATATTTACGGCTATTTAACATAATAATATTGCCCAATTTTTTTCTGATATTTATCGAGCCTTGAGTCCTCCTTATTCACTCTCGGCCTCTTCGTGTCAGGATCCCTCCTAAAGGTTATGCCCATCTCTTTAAGGAAACTGTTCATACCATCTAAAAGGCTCATTGGTGACATCGCTACCCCATAAACTCCAGGCTCACCGGTAAATATCATCAGTCTATCTGCTATAAAGTCCATGGCGATTATATCATGCTCAACAACGAAGGCTGCCACACACCTATCTTCAACAACCCTGCGTATAGCTTTGGCCATCGCCAACCTCTCCTCCACATCAAGATAAGCGCTCGGCTCGTCTAGAAGATAGATGTCTGTATCACGAGAGAGGCAGGCAGCTATAGCAACCTTCTGGAGCTCACCACCACTAAGCTCCTTCACATTCCTATCAAAGAGGGGAGTTAGGTTGAGCTGATTAATTATTTCAGTCTGATACCAGCTTGAAGTAAACTTGTCTTTAGCAGCCATTCTTAAGAGATCCTCAACAGTTCCCTCATATTCCGTCGAAATATATTGTGGCTTATAACTAACCCTGAGGATGTTCTCTGTAGGCGATTGCCCCTGATCCGGCTTCTCTATACCCGCCAATATCTTTATAAATGTTGTCTTACCGATACCGTTCGGCCCCAATATACCTATAACCTCGCCTAACCTAGCCTCACCGGGGCTTATCTTGAGTCTAAAATCTCCATAAGTCTTTGTCATCTCACCCCACTTCAAAATTGGCACATTAGTTGATTGATCAGTAGTAGGTGGCTTAACATGGAATATTATTGGTTCCTTCCTGAAGCGCATATTTTCATCTGGAATGAAGCCATCCAAGTAGATGTTTATTCCAACCCTGACTCCATGAACGTGAGAGACTATCCCATAAACCCCCGGCTTACCGTAAAAGACGCAAACCTGATCAGAAAGGTAATCAAGAACTGCAAGATCATGCTCTGCAACGATTATAGTCTTGTTTTCTTCTTTTAGGCTTCTAATAACCTTAGCAGCTTCAAGTCTCTGCTTTACGTCCAGGTAGCTAGAAGGCTCGTCAAAAAGGTAGACATCAGCCTCACGGCAGACGGCTGCCGCGATAGCAACCCTCTGGAGCTCACCGCCGCTCAATACGTCTAGTGGTCTATCCCATATAACCTTAAGCTGAAGTTTCTCGGAAACCTCTGAGAGCTTGCCCCTTTCATCAATACGCTCAAGGATATCTCCAACCCTACCCTTCACGACACGCGGTATCTTATCAACATACTGGGGTTTATGAACGACTTTAAGCTCTCCCTTACTTAACCTTTGAAAGTATACTTGGAGCGTCGAGCCCCTAAAATACTGTATTATTTCAGGCCACTCTGGCGGATCATCATACCTCTCAAGATTAGGTTTTATCTCGCCAGAGAGGATTTTTATTGCCGTTGTCTTTCCAATACCATTCTGCCCCAATAGGCCTAAGACGACCCCGGGCGAAGGGATAGGCAGGCGGAACAATTTGAAGGCATTCGGCCCAAACCTATGGACGCATTCGCCCTTTAGCTCCTCCGGAACATTAACTATGGAGACCGCTTTAAATGGACACTTTTTAACGCATATTCCGCATCCGCTGCATAGAACCTCAGAGATTATTGGCTTATTATTTTCAAACCTTATGGCTTCAATCTTACTTCTAACTTGAGGACAAAATCGATAGCACGCTCTATCGCAGCGATTGGGCTTACATTTATCTGCATCAATAACCGCTATTCTGATATCTAATCTCCCTCCAAAGTTCTTAAAGAGAGAATAAAAAGGTAATAAGGTTTGCTTAAAACCTAGAAATAAAAATCTGGCCAAGAATCGATTTCCTAAATAGCATTACTGTAGTCTCCTCACTTCTTTTTCTTCTCCTCTTTAGGCTTAGCCTCAGCTTTAGCTTTCTCCTCCCCCTTCTTCTCTTCTTTCTTCTTTTCCTTCTTCTTCGGCATAGAAACCCCTCCAAAATAAGATTTTATTTCTTGTAAAAAAGATTATAATTTTGCCTAATAAAAATTTTACTCAAGAATT
>JAGTQD010000046.1 GCA_018396405.1 Candidatus Bathyarchaeota archaeon | reverse complement strand
TTACCAAAAGGATTTGATTGAGAACTTAGGCTACTCTAATAAAACCCTCATAGAGCATTTGAGGGCTCTCGTGGATCTAGGTATATTATGTGAGTGTATGGAAAAGAAGGATATGCATGGAAGAACTGTTTGGCTTAAAGCATATACGCTTACGGATTTGGGCAGGTGGTTTGCTCTTCTTTTGATTGAAGAGGAAAGTCTTCCAAGAGAGAATAAAATTGAAATTGCATGTAATGTGTTCAGATCCTATGTGAAGTGGGTTAGAAAGCTTGCCGAGAGCCTAGGGATCGACAAGAATAAACTCTTTAGAATATTTGAGGAAGAAATGAAGTAAGAGCTACCGCATACCCAACTTTACAAAAACTAATTAGTTAATTCATAAAATTAATTGAGAGGGGTTGCTATCATGAATAAATTTGATGTTATTGTTGTCGGCGCTGGAACTGCTGGCTGTATGGCCGCTAGGACTGCGGCTAAGGCTGGATTATCAGTATGCTTGATTGATTATAAGAGAGCTGACTCTATTGGTGATAAGGTTTGCGGGGACGCTATAGGCAAGCATCACTTTGATAACCTTGGTTTAGCTTACCCAAAAGGGGATGAGCTGGAGAGAACCATCATGGGGATAGAGGTTTACTCGCCGGATATGGAAACAGTATTCAAACTCTCTGGCGAGGGGCTTTATGGATTCATTGTAGATAGACGTTTATTTGGGCAGAGACTACTTAAAGAGGCTATGGATGCTGGGGCAATGCTGCTTGATTCTACACAAGTTATAGAGCCAATAATTGAGGATGGATTTGTTAGAGGAGTCGTCGCCAGAGATCGAAAAACTAATGGAAAGAAGAAGATTTTAGGGAGTGTAACAATTGATGCAAGTGGATGTTCCGCGGTTATTAGGAGAAGGCTTCCGCCCGAGATGGGCATAGAGACGACAATAGATAAAAGGGATGAAGTAATATGTTATCGGGAGATACGCATCTTGAAGAATGAGCTTGAGGAGCCAGAATACTGCAAAATATACCTTAACGTAAACATTGCCCCCGGAGGCTACTACTGGATCTTTCCCAAGAGGGGAAGTAAGGTTAATGTTGGGTTAGGCGTCGCAGCCCTTGCCAACTTTCCAAACCCGAAAGACCAATTATATAAGTTTGTTCTAAGCGGGGAGATCTTTAAGAATTCCATCTTCATCCACGGTGGAGGCGGTATTGTTCCAACAAGACGCCCACTAGACTCGTTTGTTAGTAATGGAGTAGTCGTCATAGGAGATGCTGCATGCAACGTAAACCCGATTCATGGAGGAGGAATAGGGCCCTCAATGATGGCTGGAAAGATATCTGGCGAGGTTATCCCCGATGTGCTTGAGACTGGCGAGCCAACGGTTGAAAAGCTTTGGCTCATAAATATCCGATACATGAAAACTTATGGGGCGAAACAGGCTGGTTTAGATGTCTTCCGACTATTCCTACAAAGCCTATCAAACGAGGATATTAATTATGGAATGAAGTATAAGATAATAAGAGAGGATGATGTGCTTAAAGCCGGGATTGAAGGGGATGTCCGCCTAAATATAACGGATGCAACAAGAAGGTTATTCATGGGGTTGGGGAGAGTTTCGTTTCTGAGAAAATTATATAAGATGGCTAAGAAGTCGAGAGCTTTAAAAAAGATCTATGAGGAGTATCCTCTCTCACCTAAAAATATGCCCGAATGGAAGCTGAAGATTAAGAGTATATGGGAAAATTGATCTTTAACTAGGAGCGGTTATCAGGCTGGGTATATTTCTGTTCACAAAAGTTTTAAATATTGCCTATAAGAACAATATTTTACATTTAATTTAGGGGCATATGGCTTATGAGAAAAATTCTTTTAAGTGAGGGCGATGTGCCGAAGCAATGGTATAATATTTTACCAGATCTCCCGGAGCCACTGCCACCGCCCATCAACCCCACAACTAGAGAGCCGGTGAGACCAGAAGACTTGATGGCGCTCTTTCCAAAGGAGTGCATAATGCAGGAGATTAGCCAGGAGCGATGGATAAATATTCCGGAAGAAATCCGTGAGGTGTATATGCTCTGGAGACCAACGCCACTCTATAGAGCTATCGGTCTTGAAAAGGCCCTTAAGACTCCGGCAAGAATATATTATAAACATGAGGGAGTGAGCCCACCCGGCAGTCACAAACCTAACACGGCTGTGGCTCAAGCGTACTACGCGATGAAGGAGGGGATTAAGCGCTTAACAACAGAGACTGGTGCTGGGCAGTGGGGCTCAGCGCTAGCCTTTGGGTGTATGCTGTTTGGGCTGAAGGCGACAGTATATATGGTTAAAGTTAGCTATAATCAGAAGCCTTACAGGCGAATTTTAATGGAGATGTGGGGCGCAGATGTCTACCCAAGCCCAAGCCAAAACACTGAGAGCGGCAGAAAAATACTGAAGGATGATCCAGATAACCCTGGAAGCCTGGGCATAGCGATAAGTGAAGCAATAGAAGACGCCATAACGCATGAGGATGCCAAGTATTCTCTTGGGAGTGTTCTAAACTTCGTATTATTGCATCAGACAGTTGTCGGATTAGAGGCTAAAAAGCAGATGGAGCTCGTAGATGATTATCCAGACCTTATTGTTGGATGTATAGGCGGTGGGAGCAGCTTCTCAGGTCTCTTCTGGCCATTCTATTACGATAAGGTTTCAGGCAAAGCCCCAAAGGATGTTAAGTTTCTGGCAGTTGAGCCGACAGCATGCCCAAGCATAACCAAGGGCTTCTACACCTATGATCACGGAGACACGGCCCGTCTAACACCAATGCTGAAGATGTATACGCTCGGGCATATGTTCATTCCACCACCAATACATGCAGGCGGCTTAAGATATCATGGAAAAGCTCCAACTCTATGCCTATTGAGCAGGAAGGGAATAGTTAAGACGGTGGCATATAATCAGGTTGAGGTCTTCCGGGCAGCTCACTTATTCACTAAAACCGAGGGATTTCTGCCAGCCCCAGAACCAAGCCATGCAATAAAAGCCGTTATAGATGAGGCATTAAGATGCAAGGAGACCGGTGAAGAAAAAACTATATTATTCTTATTATGTGGACACGGTCACTTCGATATGCAAGCCTTTAGCGACTATTTAGCAGGGAAGCTACTACCCTATGAGTATCCAGAGGAGAGGGTTAGAGAAGCTATGCAGAAACTGAAGGAGCTCTATCCGTGGCTCAAAATTGAGCGCTAAGTATCTAAACCAAAAATTTTATTTCCGTGGCAAAAATTCAATGCATAATTGAGATTATCTTTTTCTATTATCACGAGTTTGCCAATTAATGGAGTTTATATATTTTTAAGAATTTTAAGAAGATTTTTCTTTGCTTTCACCCTTGTCCCTAACTTTTTATAATTTGTGGAAGGCTCTTTCCATGTCTGTGCGCGCATATTTCACCTTTATAAAAATTCTGGATAAAAACACTGGTCTAATCGTAATGCACATTGATATCTCGTGAGACAGAAGATATAACTCTGCAATCAATTTTAGAGGGCAAACTCGGTTAAAAGGCAATAAATAGCACTACTGTAATATGCTTCTTCCTCCAATATTTCTTAGTGCAGAACCGAAGAGGAATCTTGATGGCAGTAACATTATACCCAAGAATAAAATTGTGGCTTGTTGATGAAAAAGATGAAGCTGTCTTCGGTGATGGTTTAGCAATGCTTTTAGAAGCTGTTGATAAGTATGGCTCCCTTTTCGCAGCCTCAGCGCGCCTGAACATGTCTTATAGATATGCCCTTCACAGAGTTCTGCTCGCTGAGAAACGCTTAGGCTTTAAGTTAATTAAAAGGTGGCGTGGCGGGGCTGGCGGTGGCCGCTCTGAACTGACGACCGAGGGAAGAAAAATTCTAAAGGAGTATGGAAAGATTAAGAGTCTTATCGAGGAATTCATTAAAGTCTATAAGTGTGAAGTTTAGCCCCTTTTGATGGTTAAAGACGACGACACATCAAAATGACTTAACCTGCGATTGCCTATGATCTTTATTAGGATAGATTTATATTGACCAATGTTATAAATTTGTAATATCGGCCCAATTATGTCTGGTGGTTACATGGAAAATGATATCGAGTTGGCAGCAGCTCTTCATGGTCATCTTTCTCCAGGGGTAGCTCTTGGGCTTAAGATGGGGTGGATCGGGCTTAAACTCCTAGGTCTCAAGAAGGGGGATAAGAGACTTTTCGCTATAGTAGAGACCCCTTTATGTTTGGCCGATGGAATACAAGCCGCCACGGGATGCACTATTGGGCATGCGTCTCTACGTGTTGAGGATTTTGGGAAGATTGCTGCGTGTATAGCTAGGTCTGATACGAAGATGGGTGTAAGATTATCTTTAAGACAAGATAAACTTCCACAAAACGTTATTGATTGGGCCACACGAAAAAGAAAACTTAGTCACGAGGAGGAAAAGACTATTGTTAACGAGATAATGGGTCTTGATGAAGCAGCCTTCACTGTTGAGAGGGTATTTGTTGAGCCCTTCTTTAGTTTTGAAATCTCTAACGTCATTAAATGCGATGAATGCGGTGAGTGGGTTCTTGAAAATAGGGTCATTAGGATTAATGGAAGAAAACTTTGTAAATCCTGTTCTAGAGCGCGTTACTATAATATTCTTTCAACTCCTTAAAGCATATTGCCCGAGGCTGCAAGAATGGGGGTTGATAAGAAAGTTATAAAGCTGGTTCCATATAATGATGCGTTAAAGAGATTAGCCAGCGTATTTTGTAATGAGGCCCAAAAGCACGAGATAGTTTCCGTAAAGGATGCTTTCGGGCGCATATTGGCTGAAGATATATTTACAAACATAAATGTTCCAGAAAATAATATTTCTCTGGTAGATGGCTTCGCCCTTAAACATGAGGATACCTCAAGCGCATCTCTAGAGAGGCCAGTTAGGCTAAAGGTTGTTGGTAAACTCTATCCATGGAGCAGCCCAACTGACATCTGTATATCTAGTGGACAGGCATGCTATGTTACATGCGGTGCACCAATACCTGAGGGAGCGAACACTGTAGTAAAGATTGAGAATGTCATCTCATATGATGGGGAGATTGGGCTAAAGCATAAGGTCAAACCTTGGGAGAATATCTGTTTAGCTGGGGAAGATATAAGGGCAGGAACCCTAATCTTTAGGAGAGGAGAGTTTCTTAGGCCGCAGGATATAGGCGTTTTAGCTGGATTGGGAATTAAAAAAGTTAAGGTTTTCAGGAAGCCCAGAGTCGCCATAATCTCTACTGGGGATGAGATTTTTGAGAGGAGTAGAAGGGATCCGGAAATAATAGCAAATAATTACGCTCTAATAATTTCTGGCCTCATATCAAAAATTGGCGGAGAGCCGATAATATCCGATATAGCGCCAGACGATATTACTGAGATAAAAAGAAAGATTAGTGATTCTTTGAATAAAGCTGATATCATGGTGACTATAGGTGGCTGCTCGCTTGGGGAGAAGGACTTCGTTCCGGACGCTGTCAATTCGCTTGGAAAACCAGGAGTAATACTTCATGGAGTAATGATAAAACCAGGGAAAGTTAGTGGCTTCGGGATGATTAATGGTAAACCCATAGTAATGTTGCCAGGCCTTTTTGCCTCAACTTTAGCTGGGTTCTATCTAATCTTTGTCCCAACAATGTGTTTTTACATGGGCTTAAGCGTAGACGACTTGCTCCCAAAGCTGAAAGCCAAAATAGGTCAGGATAAGCAGGCTGACGAAAGACCTTACCACGTGTTTCTACCGGTCAGTTTGAGATCTTCTAATGAGGGACTTATTGCCGAGCCAGTTATGGATGGCCCAGCTAGTCTAAGCAGGTTTATGAAGGCTAACGGGTTTATTTTGCTCCCGCCAAGAAAAGGTTTAAAAAAGGAAGAATTTGTCACTGTTACATTATTTAGTAATGATGAATTATTTAGGATTATGTCAGCATAGTTGGTGAGCATATGATTGTAGTTGCTGTTGTGGGGACAAAGAAGTCGGGCAAGACGACGACGGTTGAGTATTTAATCTCGGGGCTCTCAAAAGAAGGCTATAGAATTGGCTCTGTGAAGCATATACATCATTCTGATTTTTCTATGGATACTGAGGGAACGGATACATGGAGACATATGCACGCTGGCGCATCAGTAACAGTAGCACTCTCGCCGAACCAGACAGTTATAATTAAGAAAGCTAACATGCCAGATAACATAGACCAGGTAATTAAAATCTTTAGCGATGAAGACCTAGACTTTATATTTATCGAGGGGTTGCATTCGCTCTGTTCCAGAAGGACAGATATCATAAAGATAATTGCTGCAAAGGATCTAGAGGATTTAAAGAGGACGTTGGAGGGGACAAGTCATCCGATACTCGCTATAACTGGTCCAGTAGCAAAGGAAAAGGAAAGAGAAAAGATTTCTAAAGAGATAAATATACCAGTAATCGACTTGAATCTTGAGGGACACCTTCTCTTAGAGAGACTCAAAAATTTAATGAGGGAGCCCCCTAGAGAAAGATAAAGAAGAGAGTAAGATGAGAAGCGCGATAATCCTCGCTGGCGGCCAATCAAGGAGATTTCAGGATGGCAGCGGCCAGTGGGTAGATAAGGCTTTAGCAGTTCTATCTGGAAAACCCCTCTTAGTGCACGTCATAGAGTGTGTAAAGCCAGTAGTCGATGAGATCATAATATGCGTCAATGAGACTTCTAGAGGAGAGCATTACCTTAAGATCCTAAAGGACTATTCAATAACAGACGTGAAAACGTGCGTAGATATGAGGTTCTCGCGTGTTCAGGGCCCATTCGTAGCCATCGCAACAGGGCTTAAGAAGGCAATTTCAGAATACTGCATGGTGCTTCCGTGCGATACTCCATTTATTAAGCCATCTGTCATTGACTATTTATTAAGACTGGTTGAGGACGCAGATATTTGCGTGCCAACACATCCAAATGGAAATATTGAGAGTCTAATGTTTTCATGTAATAGGGAGAAGGCTGCTAGAAACGCTGAAACGCTTTGCCTCCTAGGGCGCAGCAAACCAGTTGACATCATAAGGGCTTCCTCCAAAATAAAATTTGTCTCTACAATCAGCGAGCTAAAAAAGCTAGACCCGGATTTCAGGAGCTTTATAAACATAAATTTCAGGTCCGATATTATAAACCTTCCAACGAGAGCGCCCGAGGAAGGTCCAATAATCAGAAGTATAGATTTAAGACTTACCCAGCCCTCGGCAAGAGAGCTAGAATCCTTAGGAAAAATTGCCAAGGAGTATGAGGATGAAGATTACTTGGATATAGCCGATCCTCTCTTAGAGATAACAAGCGCTATTGAGGAGAAGAATATCTATTTCTGGGCGGGCGTTCTCTGGGAGACCGAGGGGAACATTTTTCGTAGACTGGCTTCTCTTGACAGCAAATTAGATATAAAAAAAGAATATTATGTTAAAAGTAAGGTGGCGTTTGAGAAAGCTGCGGAAAATTTTGCCTCTGAAGCGGAGATCTATAGAAGAGAGCAGATAAAATTCTTGTTTGAATGTGCAAATGAGGACAAAGTTTGGTGCTTAAATAAAAGGGATGAGGTTACAGTAAATCAATCTTATCTTCTATAATAAATGATGAAAATAAAAAAAGAATTTATGTTCTTAAAACTTCATAGAAGAGTTTCTTTACAGCGGATATTCTCGATCTTTGCGCTACAACATCCTTGGTTGTAAAGATTAACGCCTTCTCAGGACACCACTCTACACACTTGGGGTTTCCATCACATGTATCGCATACAAAAACAACCTTCTTGTCGGGGTGTAGCATTATAGCACCATAGTCACAGGCCTCAATGCACCATCCACAGCCATTACATTTATCCTCATCAACTAGGACTATGCCAGATCCCTCTGATTGCTTCAGCGCATCCCGTGGGCAAGCTGCTACGCATGGCGCATCCTCACATAATCTACATGCAAGGGACATATTTACTGTTAAACCTAACCTCACGATCCTTATGCGCGATTTTAGCGGGTTAAACGCCTTCTCCTTCTCATATGAGCATATATATTCGCATACCCCACATCCAACACACTTATCCGGATCAACGGCGACAAACTTTCTCATATGTATATGTGACATATTTTTCTCCCCCCAAATTTATGTCATTAAACTTTTCCCTCAACTATATAGGCTAAGTCCTCTAGACCCAGCTCCTTAATCTTCTCAAGCGTTGGAACACCGTCTTTCGTCCAGCCTCTATGGGCATAATAATCATCAAGCATGAAGTCTAGCTCCTCCTGAGTTATATAAGAACCCTTTGAGACCGTTTCATCCGGAATTGGTGTCGTCATAACCTTAATTGGCAGATGATCATCTTTTCTTGATAAGCCCTCCCTAATATTAGCAAGTCTTGCCAGATTACTTAATCTCTCACCAGTTCGCCTAAGCTCCTCAGCCGTCATTTCTAAACCGGTCGCAAGCGTATAATATCTTGCTAGATCATCAAATCCTTTATAGTATACGCCTCTAGAGAATTTACAGACAATCAATGAGTCGATTATCATGTAGAGATCCTCTATCTCGATGACTAGTTTAGATCTTCCCTTCTCAAACTTAAACCTATCAGTCTTTCCAGCTATATCGAGCGCATACGCCCCATGTCTATTGTGGTCTGCACCCCTGAAAGACACCGCATAGCCCACCGCCGCGGTCTTTAATCCTCTAATGTCATATCCAGTCATTTCAAGGCCCTTAATATGAACGGCAAGCTTCTCAGCGCCCTTTCCAATGATCTCTGCAGCTCTCTTAACGCCCTCAGCCAATATATTGCCTAACCCCTCACGCTTACCTATCATCTCAACAACTTTAATGACAGCTTCACCATTACCGAACCTTAAATCAATGCCACCCGTATCATCTTTTGTTAATATTCCATGTTCATAGCAATCCATGGCGAAGCCAACAATATTACCAGCAGAGATTGCATCCACACCATAATAATTACAGAGCTCTATAGCCTTAATGATAACATCCATCCTATCAACGCCGCAATGAGGACCAAAGGCCCAGAGTGGTTCATACTCAACTCTAGCCATAGATCCCTTATATGGACCTTCTGGCACAACAGCTATATGTTCACACCTCATCGCGCATGATGAGCAACCATTGATTTTGGTGACAAAACGCATATTCAAGTATTCACCACTAACTCTCTCAGCCCCCTCAAAAACAGCATTCGTAAAGTTTCTTGTTGGCAGGCAACCTAGGGAATTATGAACCAAGACATTCTGTGGTGTTCCAAGGGTTCTATACTTAACTGTTGCAGGCCCCTTCATCCTCTCATGCAAAACCTTAACAAACTCCAGAAACTCTTCTGGTTTGGCTACGGATACATCTTTTGTTCCCCTAACCGCTATTGCCTTTAGATTTTTTGAGCCCATAACCGCGCCTAGACCGGTTCTCCCAGCAGCCCTAGTTTTATCATTTATTATACATGCAATCCTACAGAGCTTTTCGCCAGCCGGGCCTATGGCTGCCACTCGAATATAATAGTCACCCAGCTCCTCTCTGATTATATCCTCAGTCTCCTGAGGGGATTTACCCCATAGATGCTTAGCATCCATTATTTGAACGCTATCGTCATCAATCCATAGATAAACTGGCTTCTCAGACTTTCCCTCCAATATAACGGCATCGTAGCCAGCCCTCTTAAGCTCGGCGCCAAAGAACCCATGCGACTTAGCCTCGCCAATGCCAAAAGTTTGCGGAGACTTTGAGACAAAAGCATGCCCGTTGCCGCCTGTTGGGGCAATTGTCCCGCTTAATGGCCCTGTTGTGAGGATCAGAGGATTCTCGGGGCTGAATGGATCAATACCAGGTTTACTGTTATCGAGCCATAGGCGTATGCCTAAACCTATCCCTCCAATATATTTCTTCGCAACATCCTCCTTCAGGGGCTCCGTCTTAGTTCGCCCTGTCGACAAGTTCACCCTTAAGATTCTACCAGCATACCCGAACAATGTCTCACATCCCCAAACTTTTATATAAGAAAAGAAAAATCCAGTATTTATAGTTTAATTTTATGTTATATGTTGTCTTAATCTCATGTTATTGAATTCTGTAAATCGCCTCTTATTATGCCAACCTCTGTTTTAACATCAGGTTTAGCACGCTTCTTAAGCCACCTCGCAACCTCCGCTAGGATTGGATGGTTAGAGACATCGAGAACAGGTATCTCTAAACCACCAACCCGGATCGATGGAGAATATTTTGGCATCAAAGCAAAATTAACGGAACTCCAGAAGATCCTTCCCCTAAGGTAATTCTCCATTAACTCGTCTGTCTCAGGCACCAGCGGGAAATATATGAAGATGAGGCCCTCAGCCCAATGCGCCATGATTGGCATACCTGAGTGTATCAGCCGGGCAAACATCTGATCTAGTGCGTCTCGAGAAAATTGAAAGTAATCGAGTATAACTATTTCTTTAGCTGGCCTATATATAACCCTAACCTTACTTCTTTTTTTCGAAGTCTCCTCGTCACCCACGAGATTCAACGCCTTCACCCCTCATATCCTATATCTCCCTTTAATCATGAAAAGAGTGAGCAAGAGAATTAATTTTTCTTATAAAATCTCTCTAAAGAAGAACTATAA
>JAGTQD010000045.1 GCA_018396405.1 Candidatus Bathyarchaeota archaeon | reverse complement strand
TGATATCCAGCATTTTAAGCTCTAACCCTGCGTTTTTTAATCTCTCCCTTATCTCAACAGCTTCAGCGCCTCGAGGCGGGTAACGCTCATCATAACCGCCCAATCTTAAAAAGACTTCGCGTTTAATGATCAATATATGTGGGGCATCAGCCCAATAGAATGCCTTATCAATTTCTTTTGATGCTTCATGAATTTTCGCAAGAAGTTCATCGAAATCGAAGCACGCATCATCGTCTATGAAGCATAAGATGTGTCCTTTGGCGACCGCCGCGCCGATATTCCTAGTTCTCGAGGCATTCCTCCAACCCTTATCCTCCACAATTATCAGCTCAATGTTATTTTCCTTTAATTTTTCAGAATTAATGTATTGAACGGTCATCGGATTACCAATTGTTGGAATAATTATCGATATCTTAACATCGCTTGAAAGTTGTTCAGCCATGCAGGTTTAACCCCGGTTTATGCTTCTACTGCTGGCTTTTATTAGTTTTTACCGCGTATAGATGATAACGAAGCTTATCCAATCCGAAGATCGGATATAGCTGGAAGCTTTTGCCTCTTAATGAGGAAGCTATGGCCTTGCTTTGAGGTGAGGCGAAGGGATAATGAACTTCGATGATCATCGCTTTAACTAGTGTTAAATCTAGGTTTGGGTCGGTTAATATGTAGAGCTCGGCTCCCTCAATATCCATTTTTATCAAATCTACTTGAGTTAAATTAAGCTGTCTAATTAATGTATCAAGCCTGATGCTACGCACATCTATAAATTCATTCGATAAGAGCCCCCTTTCTTCATGAAAGGGCTGCGGCACCAAAGTGCTACTATCTGAAACTTTCTTGGAAAACGGATATCTACGGATGTGGCGTGGAGCCCCTTTTCTGAGCTTCACGAATCCGTTCTCTATCCAGATTGCAGCATTAACTAGCTTAACTTCTTCTGGAATTAAAGCTCGTAAAACAGAATAGTTATCGGGGTCAGGCTCTACAGCAACGACGAGACCCGTCTTTTTGCGTATTAATCGATAAGCATATTCCGAGAAAACACCAACGTAAGCCCCAACGTCTATGAATACGCCACCATCTTTCAGGCATTGTTTAATTATTCTTCTGACATGCGGCTCATAAAGTAATCCTAGTAGGTCCCCATACACGACATTGAAACCTCTACTGTAATGGAGTCCCAGTAAATCTTGCACATACTGTCTCCTTGCCTTACCAATCAATAAACGAAGAATGACCCTGAGGAGGACATACCATAAAAACCACAAAAATACCCAAGCCCTGAATGCGCGCTTTAGACCTCGAGTCTCATCAAAAATGCTCTTTAACAAAAAATACTCCTCCTTTTCCATCTTTGGTAAAATATCCACTCGAGAATCCACTTTATTCTTCTAGCAACCTCCAAAGGATTTTTTCTAAGCACCAATTTATGCAATGGCACGCCGCCATATCGAATGTAGTTCCATGTAAGATGCTTCTGATTCCAGAGATATCTCTTACTTCGATTTCTTGGAAAGCAGAGATGCGTCAAATCCAGCATGTCTTGTGAAATAAAGATCTTCCTCAATCCATTCCGAGTTAACTTATTCATCAACTCGACATCCTCGCCATAAGCTGGCTTATATCTCTCATCGTAACCGCCTGCCTTAATAATATCATCAGACTTCACAATTATGACGTGCGGCTCTAATGAAAGGTAGAATAGCCCATCATTGGCTAGGACTTCTCTCATTAATTTTAAGAGCTTTTCTTGGGACAACTTAACATCATCGTCAATCACGCAAATAACTTGACCGTGAGCAGCTGCTATACCAATGTTTCTGGCGATATTAGCATTACCCCATCTATCCCTCACAACTATCACCTCGACGCCATTACATCTTAATTCGCATTCAGAAAGATAATTTAAAGTAGGAATGGGACCCTCATTTATTGTTGTTGGTATCACTATTGACCCCCAAACATCCATTACACATCCACTGCATTAGAAAATTGAAATTAAGAGTTTTTAAATGTTTATTGAGGTAAATATATTGATTAAGCATTATGACATCCAGTTCTATAAATCGAGGAGATAAACGTATCAATAGAAGCAATGAAGCATCTATTTTCTTTTCTTCATAATGGATGGATAATTTTCATTTCATCACGATCACACATAGCGCACTTAATGATGGTTATGTGGATTCTAAGAGTTGTCAGAGACCCTTTTCATCTTAACGTATGAGTATAAATTTCCTTGAGTAGAGCATATGTATTCTGAGACGTATAGAATGTTAGGACCTTTTGCCTCGCCCTTTCACCAAGTATTCTACACAATTGAGGATTCCTGTAGACCTGCAAAATGAGACGCGCTAAAGACTCATAGTCGCCAGGCTTAAAGAGCATTCCATCCACACCATGATCAATGAGATCGATCGATCCCCAGTTGCTGGCAGCTAATACGGGGAGACCGTAATACATGGCTTCTATTATAGCGATACTAAACCCTTCCTCAAAGGATGCAAGTACAAAACAATCTGCAGAAGAATAATACTTACCTATGTCAAGATTATGGACGTAACCAACGAACCTGACATAGTCCTGAATATCGAGCTTCTTGACCATACGCTCTAAGACATTTCGATAAGGACCTTCACCCACAATCACTAGAAGAACTTCCGGAATCTCATTCTTTAGAAGAGAAACCGCCCGCAGAATCGTCTGAACACCCTTCTGAGGAACAAGCCTACAAACGCTCAAGATTATGAAAGAATCTTGCGGAAGCCCCAGAATAGCTCTGCATTTTTCTTTGGAAGCTTTTGGGAGATAACTACTTGGATCTATAAAATTACGAACAATTCTTATACAATTGTTCCTGATTTTAAATTTCCTGCGAAGAAAAACAGCCTCACTATTATTTAAGGGCATAAGACAAGATGATAATCTAAGGGTGAAAAATTTTCTTAAAGATTGTAATGTGGGGATTTTCGGATAAATGCCTTGTGCCTGAGCTACCAAGGGAATTCCTGTAATTTTACAGGCCAAAGCAACGGCATCATATATGTTACTATAATAACTGAAGCAATGGACAAGGTCGTAATTAAGATCCTTTAATACACGTGATAAAGTGGCAATAAGCCTTACTACTCTGAGGATTTTAACACCCGTAATCGGGATAAATAATATATGATGACCCCATATATGCTTTCTAATCGCGGGTTTCTTAATGGATCTTGAAAAAATTATTACATCAGCTTCATCACCACCTTCCTTGACGAGCTTTGCATATCTATGCTCAAATCCTACATGCCGTGCATACTCCTCATTACTTATGCCGAACTTAATCAGATCTTCTACAACATGAGGGTGAATGAAAGCTATCTTCATAGTTCTGGATCTGTTAAAATCCTGAAATAGCGGCTTAAATATTTAATGAAAGCGATGCTAGTAAGTATTATTATACCGGCTTATAATGAGGAAAAGAATATCGATAGCTGTCTTAAGAGCCTTTTAAAACAAGAAATTTCAGATGATGTGGAGGTGATTGTTATTGATAACGCATCAAAAGACAAAACCGCTGAAATAGTCTCTGGCTATGTTGATAAATATCCAGGCAAAATATTCTTAGTACGTTCCGATAAAAATTTAGGCCCAGGAGGAGCCCGAAACCTCGGAGCAAAAATAGCGAGGGGAGAAATATTAGTATTCCTTGATGCTGATATGATTTTTCCATCCGACTTTCTAAAAAAACTCATTGAGCCTTTGAAAAGAGGAATGGCGACGGCGACAGTCTATTCTGACGAGTATGTAGCAAATGTTGATAATCCATGGGTTAAAGTTCAGGGTCAATACAAAAGAATAACCGATATCGCTAGAAGTGGAGAAGTTTTTAGAGCGATAATGAAAAATTATTTTCTTGAGCATGGGGGCTTTGATCCCTCCTTGAGATATCATGATGATAGGACCTTTCATTATAAGACTGGTCTTAGAGCATTAGTAGTTGAAAATACTTATTGTTATCACAATAATCCTGATAGCCCGCGTGAGATATTTAGGCGAAACTTCTGGATTGGTAGAACGTTGATAGCGGTATCACTCATAGAGAGAGGTTGGAAAGGATTGATTGAGGTATGCAAGATAATTCTATTAAGAATAATCGACTTGGCGGCGATTCCCTCCTTTCTTTACGGGATTCTAAGAATCTTGGACGGCGTCGATATATTTGATATAATCTTAATAATGCCTTTCGCGTTATTCACGGCCATGACTCTCCGCTCACGGCTAGTAAACGTCAGCTCCAACTTAGAAAAATTAGCATTAAAGATTATTTATGCTCCAGCATATAGAGTGGTAAGAGCCGCGGGCCTCATAGCAGGTATACTGTTTTCTTCGAGAGCCAAGATCGAAAGGCAATGAAATAATACGTAAGATCTATTTGATGTATTCTATTTCCCAATCCTCGGAATCTAAAACAGTAACCTTCTCGGTAGAATAATCGCCTCTGAAAAGCCAATAGAGGATCGCTAATCCTAAAGCTACTGACTTGGCAACATTCACGGGCATTAATATTGGATATAGTAGAAGCCTCCCTAAGCCGATGGTTCTCCAAGCATAAGCACCATAGCCAATGCCTAAAAGGATTAAGAATGGAATGGGGGTAAAGCCGATTATAAATGCGCTAAGCAGTAACCCGCACCAGTAACCAACCCTCCTTAAAGCAGCCGTCATTAGCCCATTCTTTAGAAAGAGCTTAGCCTCGGAAAGGGCGCCTCTAAAAAAGTATTTTCTCAAATCTCTAACAGAGTACTTTTTCATGTGAAGAAGCTGTACACGTCCATCGAAAAGACAAATAAATCCCTTTTTAACGGCCCGCCGCCCCCAATCCAAGTCCTCTATGAAAACTATGTCTTCATCAAAATATCCAACATCAAACGCTTTAGTTAAGTCTATAATACAATTTCCGGAATTAAATGCTTCCCCCTCAAATACCTCAACATCCTTCATGCGTCTTTTCTTCAACCATTTAGTAACGCATCTCTCAATGAAATCCAAATTCTCATAAGGACTATATCGCACCGCACTAACAGAAATCACATTTCTTCCTTTCTTATGATACTCCTCCAATAATTCATATTCGCGGATAATGAAGTTCTCATCAACAATAACGTCGGATTCGATAAAGGAGAGATACTTAACACCAATTTCATATCCTATCTTAAAGGCTACATTTCTCAACCTTACAGGATTGCCCCGCGCCCTAACATGGATTATACCTTTATATCTATCCTTATGTTCCTCCACCCAAGATTTACATAATTCATGAGCACCATCCTTTGAGTAATTGTCAATAAAGAGTAGTATAATATGATTCTGAGGCCCTACATTGGATAGAGATTTAAGCATTCTAAGAAAATCCCCTTCCAACTTACTATGATAGAGAATAGCTACTAAAATGTCCGGGAATTCATGTGCTTCCATAGTATACGGTAAAAACTAACGTCACCGGCCCTATTAATTCTTTTTTAGAAAATTTAGAAAATATAGAACTTGCCTAAAAGTGTAAAATAACATAGCAAAATTGAAAAGAAAAAGTTTAAAATCAATTGATTAAAAACTCGAGCGGATTAAGTTGTCCACAAAGCCGAAAGTGTTGATGGTGATACTTAATCATAATTCATCAGAAAAGCTTGGAGAAGAAACTTACAAATTTCTCGAAAGCATTATGATGACGAGATATGACAACCTTGACATAGTGATCGTGGACAATGGCTCAACAGATGGAAGTATTGAGGAAATTGAAAAAAGATTTGGTCATCTGACTAATGTTAAGATAATAAAATCCTCAACTAACTTGGGATATGCTGGTGGAAATAATTTAGGCTTCAAGGCGCATGGTCTCGGATCAAAATATGTAGTATTCATCAACAATGATATCGAGGTTGAGGAAGATTGGTTAGGAAAAATAATAGAAATCATGGAAAAAAATCCAAGCATCGCTGCCGCTCAGCCAAAAATACTCCAGCTAAGAAATAAAGAAATAATAGATTCTTTAGGAGGAAAGATAGACAAGCTTGGAAGAGCATATGACCTATTTCATGGTTTAAGGGACAAAGAAAATATCACAAGGCCTTTTGAAACATTCTACGCCAGAGGAGCAGCAATCGTCATTAGGTCCGAGATTTTCAGACGGTTACAAGGATTTGATGAAGATTACTTCATCTATTATGAAGAGACGGACCTGTGTTGGAGGATCCGGCTTCTAGGATACCGCATTGTAACAGTTCCAAATTCTAAGGTATATCATCTAGGAGGTGGTACAACCGGAGGCCCGACACCATACATCACCTATTTAAGAAGAAGAAATCAGTTGATGATGCTGTTAAAAAATTACTCGTTTAAGAATATTCTCAAATACGTGCCTCCCCTGTGCATATTGTACATCGTATACTCCCTAAAAAGACTCATCCTTAGAAGAGATGTAATGATTTTTAAAATATACATGTCGGCAATCTTGTGGAATCTGCGAAACTTTAAGAAGATAATTACTAAACGCAGGATTATCCAAAACCTCAGAAGAGTTTCAGACGATGCTGTGCTCAAGCATATGATGACGATCAGAGAATATGATGTTATTTCAGCTATTATGGCTAGAAAGTATTGAGCAGTATTCGCCGAAATCATTATTCCATCGAGTTTCGATAGAAAAATATTTAATATTCTTCCTCTCAGATTAATTACTTACAAATGGCTAAAATTAGGAAGGCGGTTATTACTGCAGGTGGGCTGGGTACCAGGCTTTTACCCCTTACTAAAGAGGTTCCTAAAGAGATGCTTCCTATATTCGTGAAAGGTTTTCATGGTGAATTATTGCTGAAGCCTCTTATGCAAATCATATTCGAGCAACTATACTCCATTAACATCAGAGAATTTTTCATAATCGTCGGTAGAGGTAAAAGGGCTATAGAGGATTATTTCACGCCGGATTTAGAATTTGTGCAACTTTTGAGAAGTAAGGGGAAGGATAATTATGCTCATGAGATGGAAAAGTTTTACAGGATGATATATGATAGCATTATAGTGTTCTTGAATCAGCCTGAGCCCAGAGGTTTTGGGGACGCGGTATTGAAGACTAAGGGATTGATAAGTGAGACATTCTTGGTTCATGCCGGAGATACCTATATAGCTTCAAAGAATCTAGAGCATCTCAAAAGACTTATTGAGGTCCATCTAAAGTATGATTGCTCCGCTACTT
Source organism: Candidatus Bathyarchaeota archaeon (assembly GCA_018396405.1). Classification (GTDB taxonomy): domain Archaea; phylum Thermoproteota; class Bathyarchaeia; order Bathyarchaeales; family DTEX01; genus DTEX01. The sequence goes on along the minus strand of JAGTQD010000045.1, from coordinate 3,767 downwards.
TATTGGTTATGCAAGTTGAAGATCCTAGGCCGTATGGAGTCATAGCTGGAAGAATTGTTGAGGAGGATGTATGGATCGTTAATAGGGTTGAAGAGAAGCCAGAAGAGCCGTGGTCCAATATTGCCATACTTCCAGTATACATCTTTGAGCCAGAGATTCTTGATTGCCTTTCAGGTATTACTCCAGGTAAGGGTGGAGAGATACAACTTACGGATGGTATAGCTGAGTTGATTAAGCGTGGCAGAAGGGTAGCGGCAGTTAAATTGCAAAATGACATTCCAAGGTTAGATTTGGGAAATCCGAAAACCTTATGGGAGGCATTGAAGATCTCTTACAGCCTAGCTTGCAAGTCTGATATATGAAATAGGTCGAGACGCCTTTTCAACGGGTCAAGGGCTATATGTTTTAATCTTCTTGACCAGTGGAGGTGCAAACCTTTAAAGCGGCATCGACATAAAATATTTTTGAAGCAATTCGAGCTTCCTGACGGAGGGAGTATAGTTGCATTTAAGTAAGGTTGCTGTAGTCGGGCTTGGATATGTGGGTCTCTCCCTAGCATGCGCCCTTGCCTCTAGAGGCTTTGAAGTGGTTGGTTTAGATAAGGATTATGAGAAGGTTATGATGATCAAGAGAGGTTTGACGCCAATATATGAAGAGGGGCTGGATAAGCTTTTGAGAAAATCCTTGGATGATGGAAGTTTAAAACTCATATATGATTATGAGGAGGCGGTAGAAAGATCTAATTTATGTTTCATCTGCGTTGGCACGCCTTCGAAACCAGATGGCTCTGTTGACCTGAGCTATGTGGAGGATGCCTCAAGAATGATTGGTAGAAGCTTGAGAAATAGAAGAGGATATTATTTAGTGGTGATTAGAAGTACCGTACCTCCTGGAACGACTATTAACGTTGTCAAAAGGATTATTGAGGAAGAGTCTGGAAAGAGCTTGGGCGATTATGGTCTATGCTTTAATCCAGAGTTCCTGAGGGAGGGTGAAGCTCTTCAAGACATCTTTAACCCAGATAGAATAATTATCGGCTGCTTAGATGAGACTTCTGGAGAAGCTTTACTCAATTTCTATAGAAGCTTTCATGGTGATAGTATGCCTCCAGTTTTAGTGACCACGCCAACTAATGCCGAGCTTATCAAGTATGCTAACAATGCCTTCCTAGCTATGAAGATAAGCTTCATAAACATGATCTCGCAGCTCTGCCAAAACCTTCCTGGAGCAGATGTGAAAGTTGTCGCGAATGGCATAGGGATGGATAGGAGAATTGGTAGGGAGTTTCTAAATGCTGGACTTGGCTGGGGAGGATCATGTTTCCCCAAAGATGTTATGGGGCTGCTCAGATTCGGAGAGAGTATAGGAGTTAAGCTACCTCTAATTGAGGCTACTATAGAAGTTAATGAGGCTCAAATAATTGGTGCTATAAAATTGGCCGAGAAACTGGTAGGGGATCTGCGTGGAAAGAATATCGCCGTATTGGGTTTAGCCTTTAAGCCCGGAACAGATGATGTGAGAGAATCTAGGTCCATAAAGCTTGTTGAAAAACTCTTAGAATACGGAGCAAAAGTAAGGGTCCACGATCCCAGGGCTTTAGAAAAGGCTAGAGAAATCTTAAGGGAAAAGGTCTCTTACGCTTCAAGCATTGAAGAGTGCTTAAGCGGCACCGACCTCTGCATATTGGCAACCGAGTGGTCAGAGTATAAAGTGTTAAAGCAAGAGATGTTAGAGAAACTTATGAAGAATCCAGCACTGCTTGATTGCAGAAGATTATACGATCCTAAAGAGTTCGAGAGGATAAAGTTTGCAGCCATAGGATTAGGTCCACCAAATAGCTCGCAGTAAAGGGACTTAGGTTAAAGAATTTTTAAATTTGGCATCTTTAAGCCTCGCTCTCGCCTGCCTTAGATATGATTTGACGATTGATTTTAAGTAGCTGCAATTTTCTCACCTTGCCCATGGCTTGGCATGAGATTCCAGTACCATCTTCCTCCGGTCAGCTTCACGCGCCTGGCACCCTGTTTTAACAGCTTTACGCGTAGCTCGTCAGGTTTAGGAAGAGTAGCAGGTTGGGTCATGATCTGGTGATGAACCTTCCCGCATCCTAGCTGGAGTATAAGGGACTATAGTTTTTAGGTGGGGGTTCTTGAGGTTTTTCATGGCAAAAGTTCTCAATGCCGGCTTTCTCTGCGTCGATTTTATTGCCGCCCAGCTGCCGGCTATTCCGGGGCCCGGCGAGATTGTTTATGCTCCGGCTGGGATTAAGCTTAGAATTGGTGGGCACCCTGCTAATGTTTCTGTTGATTTGATGCAGCTGGGTGCCGGGCGCGGTGATGTCGGGTTAGCTTGCGCGGTTGGAGATGATGTCCTCAGGGATTTCGCGGTTAGGGTCCTAGAGGAGAAGGGGATTGTCGTTTTCCTCCAAGAGGTTGAGGGCGAGGAGACCTCGAAGACTCTGACGCTTATAGTTGAGGGTGAGGATCGCCGTTTCATAAATGATCCCGGGGCGAATCAGTATCTGAGCTTCAGCCATGTTCTCGGCGCTCTAGAGAAATTCAAGCCCGAGATCTTCTATATCGCATCCGGAATTCTCGGGGATTTTGATTTTAAGGTTTGGGAGCTACTGAGGTATTGCAAGGAGAGAGGCATAGTCACCGTGCTTGATCTCGTTAAGCCTGTTGGAAAGAGTTGGAGTTATATCCATCCCGCTTTGAGGTTCGCCGATATCATGCACTGCAACGTGCTTGAGCTGAAGGGGCTGAGCGGGTTGGCAAGCGTTGAAGAGGGGCTTAAATGGCTTATCAATATGGGAGTTAAGCTCCCGGTAGTCAGTAATGGTGAGAAGGGAGTTATCTCGCTATGCGGGGATAAGATCGTGAGGCAACCAGCATTCAAGGTGAGCGTGGTTGATCCGTCCGGGGCTGGCGACGCGCTATGCGCTGGGATTATTTTCAAGCTTTCGGAAACACTTCCCAGAAAGAGGTTTGAGGAAATCTCCTTGGAGGATATTCTCGAGCTATTATTGTTTGGTCAAGCCGCTGGAGCTGCTTGCGTGGAGAAAATAGGAACTACGCCCGGTGTTACGGCTGAGAGGGTGAGAAGCCTCATCGAGGAGCAAGGTGAAAGAATACGCCGCTCAACGCTAATTGAGGGCTGATGTTAGGCAGCGCGACCCGCCGGAAAACGGGTTGGCTCATTAAGCTGAAACGGGAGACAAGATATTTAGGTGCGCTGTTCCGTTGTTATGGTGCAGATAATGCGCGATTTGGCGGTAAGCTTTAGTAAATGGAAGCTCCCGCTCGTGGTTCTTCTCTGCATACTTGTGGGGGTCTCGGGCGCGTTTTGCCTCATTTACGTGACTTTCTCGCCCGCATTTCCGCGTAGGGAGGTTAAGCCTCTCGTGGCCGTATTAAGGGTAGAGGGCCCGATCTTATCATCTGACGTGACCCGCGCTTACGTCGAGGAGATACAGGAGATGCTGAGAAATGACTCGATGAAGGCCGTTGTCTTGGTCATTGATTCTCCTGGGGGCGAGGTGACTCAGATAGAGCACATCTACATGGAGCTGCTCGAGCTGAAGAGGGTTAAGCCTCTCGTGGCGTCGGCCATAAGAGCTCTCTCCGGGGGATACTACATCGCCGTGGCAGCTGATTATATTTACGCCCTCCCATCATCCCGCGTCGGCAATATCGGCGTTATAGCTCAGTGGCCGCAGGCGCAGCCCCTCTCCGAGCAGGTTCTCGAGAGCGGCGTTTACAAGATGT
>JAGTQD010000044.1 GCA_018396405.1 Candidatus Bathyarchaeota archaeon | reverse complement strand
TAGCAAAGGACGAGAACAATAATATAGTGGAGAGGCTGCACGGCACACTCAAAGAGTGGGTTAGGGAGAAGAGGGGGGCAAGAGAAAAGTTCGAAGAAATAATAGAGGGATATCGAATATACTACAACTACCTGAGACCTAACATGAGATTAAACGAAGAGACTCCAGCGAAAGGCGGCGAGAAATGGATCAGCCTAATACTATCATCAGCCAACAAGCATAAAGCGAGAGAAGAGGATCAAATAAGCTTTTTGCTGTTTAAGAATTTTTCCTTAAAAGTTTTAGGAGATTTGAGAGATAAAAGGAAAACATGAGCGGGCAGGATAGGTCACTTATCTCCATATGATGTGAAAATGTTCGAAAAGTCGGGTTTATTATGAGGAGTAACCCTTTAGAAAGTTTTATATTTTAGCTATAGGATTCGCTTAAAAACAATTGTTAATTAAAAGCTTAAGTGCGACGTCTATAAGAGCTATATCTGGTGCTATCGCTGAATGTTTTATCAAGAGCAAGAAGAGCCCACCGGGCACTTAATAAATCGCATAGAGGAACGGTCTCGCTTATCGATTATTATACCTACTTATAATGAGGCTGAGAATATTACAGAACTTGTTGAGAGAATCAGTTATTCATTGAGTAACATGAGATTTGAGATGATCATAGTAGATGATGGAAGCCCGGATGGAACAGCAAATATCGCTGAGGCACTTAATAGAAAGTATGGCAACATAAAAGTGTTGAAGAGGCCGTGTAAGTTAGGTTTAGCTTCAGCTGTAAAAGACGGATTAACAAAAGCTGAGTCAGAGATTATAGCAGTTATAGACGCTGACCTTCAACATCCGCCTGAGCTACTGCCAAAAATGTATGAAAAGATTAGGGAAGGACATGACTTAGTTATAGCCTCAAGGTACGTTGAAGGAGGTATGCTTGGAAAGTGGAGTCTTTGGAGAAAACTTATATCAAAGGGAGCCACTATACTAGTCCACTTATTTTTCTCTAAAACAAGAAGGGTTAAGGATCCGTTATCAGGCTACTTCATGTTCAAGAAGAAAGTTATAGAAGGAGTTAGATTAGATCCAACTGGCTTCAAAATACTTTTAGAGGTGCTGGTGAAAGGAAAGTATGACTCGGCGGCTGAAGTCCCATATACGTTTATGTTTAGAAAGAAGGGTAAAAGCAAGTTAAGCTTGAAGGAGATGATTAGCTACATCCTCCTCCTATTAAAGATGAAACTGAGAGCTTAAATTATATTGTTTGGGATACTGAAGCGTGGTGCAATAAAAAGGCCACAGACTAATAGCTGAAGAGAGCATAAAAGATATGGCGTTGGAGAGGAAATATGCTGGCGATTATACAAAAAATAATATAGCGAATTATTTTTAAACTTTTATATTGAACATTTGCTAATAACATTTATTACGGAGGGAAAGGGAAATATGTTTTCTACACGGCTTATTAAAGACTCTGCCACCGTTCTTCTGATGATATCGCTTGTGTTAGCCAGCCTATCTCTGTTGTTGCCTCTTTTCTCGCCGCCTTCTCCAGCGAGTGATGCTTTGGTTAGTGTAAATGTTCAGTCTGAGAAGAATGCCGCTTTTAAGCCGAATGCTGTTGGTGAGGAGCGTGGGGAGATAAATAGAACTTATGTGGTTACGTTGGTGACTGGTGATGTGGTGACTGCTGGCGTCACTAGAGATAATAGAACCATTGTGCTTGGCGTGGCTCCGTATGATCCGACAAGATTCAATAGGGGGTTCAGGGTCCTTGAGGATGAGCGGGGAGTATATGTTATTCCAAGCGACGTTGACCTAAGAAAGGCTGACTTAAACCTATTTAACGTCAAATATCTTATAGAAGAGGAATATTATAAGCTGCCTAATACACCTTTAATAGTTGAGTTAAGCAAAAAGTTTCCTTCCAATAAGGCTTTAACGGCGGTTCAGTCAATTCTGAATGTTAGTAAAAATGAGCGCATTACGAGGAACTACAAAGTTATGTCGGCTGCCTCAGTTCAGATATCGCCTGGAGAAACATTTTATAAACTTCTATCAAGCGATTATATAAGCAAGATCTGGCTTAATTACCGCGTTAAGGCTCTCCTATATGAGAGCGCGCCTTTAATAGGCGCTCCAGAGGTTTGGAATCTAGGATATAATGGTTCAGGCGTAAAAATTGCGATATTGGATACTGGGATAGATCCAACACATCCATTTTTCTACTTCAGCAACGGCACATCGAAGATAATCGCTCAAGTAGATTTTACTGACGACAATGATCCCTACGACTATTTTGGACATGGAACGCATGTTGCAAGCATAGCTGCAGGAACAGAGCTAAACACCTCTATATCCTTGTACTCTTATATCCGCGAGTATGCTTCAAACGAATGGTTTGAGTACGGCGAACCTATGAACTGGCGTGCGGATGATGGATGCTGGGAGCTCTATTTACCATTCCAATTCCCCTTCTATGGAGTTAATTACACAAGGATTTACGTGTCAAGTAATGGGTTGATATCCTTTCTGAACCCAGATACTAGCTATTGGAGTAGTGTTGAGGAATTATCCAGAAGACTGGCTATCGCTGTAGCTTGGGATGACTGGCGCACGGACATTAGATCTGGGGACGATATATATGTCTGGCAGCCCGATAATGGCTCTTTAGCTATTAGATGGAGAGTAGTCGCATACTATAACAATAACTTAGAGGCGAACTTTGGAGCTATACTTTACTCTAATGGCACGATTAAATGCTTTTATGGCTATAGCAATGGAGCCGTATCAGCAACTATTGGAGTTTCAAATGGTCAGGGACATATTGTTGCAGAAGACTTAGAGAATATCAACTATATTGACACTAGAATTTTTAAACCACATCTTGTTGTTAACGTTGTTGTTCTCAGCGGTATTGCTCCAGAAGCATCACTAATGAACGTTAAGGTCCTGAATAGGTATGGTTGGGGCTATCTTGAATGGGTTATCGCCGGAGTGGAGTATGCTGCCCTCGGTCCAGATGGAGAGCCGAATACTGGGGATGAGGCGGACATCCTCAACCTAAGCTTAGGCGCGTACTGGTGGACGGACGGAACTGATCCGCTTTCAATGGCCTGTGACGCCGCCGTTGACCTAGGGTGCGTTGTGGTTGTGGCCGCCGGAAATTGGGGTGGCTATTTTAGTATAGGTGTTCCGGCCACGGCGAGGAAGGTTATAACCGTAGGCGCCTCCGATAAATTGGATTACATAGCTTACTTTAGCAGTAGGGGTCCAACAGTAGATTTTAGGGTTAAGCCGGATCTTGTGGCTCCAGGAGTAAATATATGGGCCGCCCTCGCTAAAGGCTCGTTAATCGAGCATTGGGCTAATCAGTCGTGGATTCCAGGCATGGATGTAGATGGCGATGGGCGATATGACTTCGTCTGTCTCAGCGGAACCAGTATGGCGACTCCGCATGTTTCTGGTGCAGCTGCGCTGGTTAAGCAGGCGAGACAGTTGGACTCAACAATGATTAAGAATCTATTGATAAGCACGTCTAAGGATTTAGGCTATGATGTTTATACTCAGGGTGGCGGAAGGCTTAATGTGCTGGCGGCTATTGAATCGGATATACTTGTATCTCCGGCAACCGTTAGCCTTGGGCGAATAGCAAGGAATGCTGTCTATAACTTCAATCTAACATTAATGAATGTTGGAGACGAAACCATCGAGATATCTCTGTATCCAAGCCTTACTAGGATATGGTATGGCGGCGATTACAGCAACTTTGTCAGTCTAAATGTCACGGAGCTAAGTTTGCCAGCTGGAGAGAGTAGAGGAGTTATGGTGACCATTAACGCCGCTGGTTTGCCAGCAGGCTATTATAGTGGCTTAATCAACACTAATTATACAGTTGCGTCCTCAAATCTACACGTGATATTCGGCTTCACGGTGATTAATAAAATTGATGTAACATTTTATGGGCTTGACGGAGCAACACCACTCCGGTACTGTCCAGTCATGGTCTTTAGGGCTAACGCTACAACATGGGAAGAATATTATGTAGATTTGAGACATACGGATGATTATGGAAAAGTGACTTTTTACATTTTAGATGGGCTCTTCTATATAGTCGGCTTTGACGGAGGGAGAAGCGAATACTGCAATGCTTACGCGATAGAGAAGGTTTGGGTTACTGGTGACTTAAACATAACTTTAAGTCTAGAGTGTGCGCACAAGATATCTTATGCTCCGCCTGGCTCAAACCAGATAGTCGCTTCGCTTATTAACGGAATCTTCTACGCATATTATATGGGTATAGGACTTAGCAATTATTGGTACTATCCGCTTTCAACTGACATCTATGTGACTTCAACCGACTTAATATTCTTCTCCAGTTACCAGCACTATGATAGGAGCTATATTAATGTTCCAGACCCAAGCGTGCTGATAGCGCCAGAATTATACTCGACAATATTTGTTAATAAGAGTATTACTGGCAGTAAGACCGTAAGCTTCAGCAGATCCCAGCTCACCAAGGTTGAGAAGAACTATAAGGTTGCACTAACCCCACATATATCCGCAAGAATATTTAGAAGAACTTACGTTTATTCTCCAGACTGGTATTGGTGGGGTATTGGGATAGGTGGAATCGAATGGCGTATAACATCTCCAAAGACCCTCACTGAATACCTTGGCTTGGATATCCCGCCATCCGCCTACCATTGGCACTATGTGGGATATCGCAAAGATGGAGACCAGCCGAACATATGGACCCCATACTTCGAGTTCTACGGATATGAACGTTATTGGGAGCCGGGAACATTCTCGCTGGACATTAACTCTCACCCGCTAGACCCAAGCATCTACATTGATGTGTGGAGCTATGAGGATGGTAACAGAGCTAGGCTCTATTTTGACTCTGATTTCTTCTGTAAAACTGTAAGTGGATCTGGCTACTACTCACATAATTATCTGGTCAGCGATTATGGGATAGCGATAGTAAAAATAAATGGAACAGAAATATACCGCGATGAGGGATCTGATCGGCTTGGCTTCTGGGCTGATATAGATTTGCCAGCGAAGATTGAGGTTGAAGTCAAAGCACGGAGCAACATGTACCTATCAACAGAAGCAACCACGAGGATAGAGCTTGAGGTTCCAGTAGACGGCTCAATATGGCTCAGCGATCCGTTCTCTATAAGAATAGATGAATTAGATTTAAACAACACTCATCCTGGAGGAAATATAAGAGGCTTCATCTACAAATTGGCAGAGATGAGGAATACCACGCTAGAATACTCGCTCGACGATGGAGAAACGTGGAGCCCAGTCACATTAAGCGAGGAACCCGAATACTACAGATTCACACTGCCAACTATATCAGATAAGTTCGTCTCGCTCAGAATAAACTCGACAATGAACGATGATTTTGAAGTGAGCTATACGATTATAAGAGGACTATACGTAAAGCCCCTAACCGGCATTGGAAGACTAAGGGTTGAGACTATTCCTCCTGTCCCGACAAGGATATTCTTAGATGGCGTTGTGAGGAATAGCTGGGGCTTAGATTGGGTAAGGTTGTCTGCAGGTTATTATAGGCTCTCCTTCTCTGATGTCCCCTATCGCGAGACTCCTAGGTATGTCGAAGTAACAATCTGGCCTGAAAACGTAACTACAATCGTACCTCTATCCGAACCTATACCCATTTACCCTGACAAGACTACTGAGGTTAAAGCTTACTTTGAACCCCTTGGAAGCCTGCGCATCCAAACAGTGCCTCCAGTCCCAGTGACAATATATGTCGATGGAATCCCACGCAATGAATGGGGCTTATGGGTCGACATCGAGCCCGGAAATTACACAATATCATTCGAGCCCTACCCGGGATATAAAACCCCACCGCCCATAGTGGTTAGCGTAGAAAGAGGTAAATTAACGCATGTAATAGGAAACTATACTGATGGAACAACAATAATCGTTGAACAACCGTAATCATTTTTCACAACCAAAATTCCCTCCCTCTTTTTCCGTGGTGGTGTGGTTGATTTCAATTGTGATCCCCTTCAAGGGAGACCATAAGGAGGCCAGCATTCTTATTAATCTTTTGAGACAGATATCTGAGAACAAAACAAAGGTTCCCTATGAAGTGGTTATAGTTGACTCAAGCGGGCGCTTGAACTCAAATGAGACTCTAATGCGCGAGCATGTTAAAATAATTCATAGGGATGCCAAGGTTGGTGCCGCCAGAAACATCAGTGTTAGAGAGTCTAAAGGCGACATTATACTCTTCTTAGACTCGGACTGTTCCATCCCCTCAGGATTTATTAACCAGATATATGACCTAATTATGTGTGTTGAAAAGAATGTAGGAGCGATTGGAGGACCAGTGGAGTGCGTGCATACAACTTCACTCATACAAAAATACTTAGATTACTCTATCTTCACCCCATTCCCGCGGTATCAAGGTGACTATACTTCCAATTGGAGAACATTCCATAAATATCATCACCCAAATACGTGCAATTTAGCCGTTAAAAGACATATATTTGAAGATATAGGTGGTTTTTGGGAGGGGGAGGGGGAAGACGTGTTTTTCTTACTGAAAATGACCAAAAAAGGTTACGAAATTAAATACTTTTCGCAGCTTAAGGTTTATCACCATCACCCAAGGAAGCTTAGGAAGCTTATGCAAAAGTATTTTAGAATGGGTGTCTCTGCAGCAAAGCTACTGCTGGTTTTTCCAGATTCACCACTCATGAGGCAACGCTTAATTAGGTTCTTAGTTATTTTCCTACCAGCTCTATTAATACTACCCTTTCACCCACTGTTAGCATTCATCCTCCCTTATGGATTGCTCTATACAATATATTTAAAGCGTACAAGAAGCTTAAGGGCTTCGCTTGTTTATCCGCTTCTTGACATAATTCTCCAAATTCTTTACGCAACAGGATTTATCTTCTCGTTTATTAAAGAGATTACGAGGGGGATGATAAAATGAATCTGAAAGTGAGAAATGCTCTATGGCTCTCATTTATCATTAATCTAATTATGGTGGTTTCTAATTTCGAAGAAAGGACATTTGACTCATATGCGCATATGTTTTTCGCTGATCATTATAGAAGAGCGTGGTTTAGTTTCTGGGAGCCACGGTGGTACGGTGGTTTCTACGTTACAGTATACCCCCCACTTGCACATCAAGTAATTGCATTACTCGGGTTCATTGCGGGTCTCGAGATCTCCTATAAAATATTGACCCTAACTATTATGACATTATTTCCTCTAGCGATTTATAACTTCTCTAAAGTCTTTGTCTCTGAAAAAGCAGCTACTCATGCTTCACTCATTAGTGTCTTTCTCCCTTCAATACTAACTACAATTTACATTTTTGGTCAATTTTCGACACTCTTTTCGTTATTTCTACTTCTCTTTTCACTCCATTATTTTAATGTTTTCTTAAATAATGGTGGGAAGTTAAACTTCTTAATTTCCATGTTGTTAATGGTTGCGTGTATTTGTAGCCATAATTTCACTCCAATTTTCTTCCTGCCTTTCGTCTTCGTCATGCTCATTTTCTGGTACATTTACAAAAGAGATTTTCGGGCGGTAAAGCGTTTACTTTTGCTTATATGCATATCTGCTCTGCTCTCAGTAATCTTGATGTTGCCTTTTTTCTATCATCTGCTAAATATTCGGGGAGGTGAAAGACAAACACCTATCCCACACCTATCTAGAGCAAATCTGTTTACTGATCTCAGAGCCTTTACATTTTTCTTTCTATATATGCATGGACCCCTCTTTCCCCTCATACCATTAACAATGAAGATTTGTCGACAGAGAAAGGAGTTTTGGATTCTATTCGTAATGGGGTTACTACTTTTTATGCTGGGTCTTGGTGGTACAACACCAATTCCCTCAATACTCTTTGGAGATTTTTGGGAACTGCTAACCTATGATAGATTCGCGTTATGGTCTGATATTGTTTTTCTTCCGTTAATCGGCAAGCTTTTCAAAAAAGATACCTCTAAATCTAATATAACCTTAACCTTACTTATACTAGCTCTGCTAGCAACCGCAGTAACGATATTTAGTGTTTCTTTTAATGCATATGAAATATACCTGCCAAGAAAGGTTAATTTAGAACCTATAGTGGATTTCTTGCATAAGGGTGGGAACTGGAGATGGCGTTATTTAACGTTAGGTTTCGGTTCAGCGCAATTGGCAAAATTATCCATGTATGTTAACGCAACAACTTTAGATGGATTCTATGTTCATGGACGAACGGATCCTCTATTGAGGGAAAGTGGGATAGAAACGTTAGACTCGGCAAAATTCTGGGAGAACGGTTTAACCATTATAGACAGGGTGCTTGGCGAGGCAGATAAATATAGAATAAAGTTTGTATTTTGTAATGATCCATTCTACTATGACATCCTACTTAAAAACAATTTCACGATACTTTTCTCCCAAGAAAACACAAGAGATGGGAGATTAGGGGGGGTTACTATATGGGCACGAGCGGATGTTCCGCAGTTAGAAGACGAAGAGATAGAATTAAAGACGTGCACTCAAGGTATATGGGAAAGCTTATGGGGTAGCATCCCTATAACTCTCATTCTCGCCATTATCTGCATACTTATCAACTGTTATCTGCCTCGCCAGCCAATATGCGTAAATACAGTCCCGCAGGTGCGAATGCTTGGGAAGGCAATTCCTTCAACAACCGAGAGATCCCAATAGTTTATGGCGGTATTATGTAGAGTAAATATAAAAAAGGTTGTTTTGCGTTATGGTTGTGAGCTGCTATGATTGCCTTATGGCTATTATGCGCACCGGATTACTGCTATCTGGCAGCTGACCTTCCTGTCCAAGTCCGAGCCCGAGGTCAACGTGAACCTCAACCCCCTCAGTGGCGCCGCTTTCCACTGTGTTTTGTGTTATGGTGAACTCGCCCAGCTTAGTGCCGCCGAAGTAGACGTATACCTTCCAGCTCCTGCCAGCATATACTTCTAGGTTCTCTCTAATCGTAAATGATATTATATAGTGTCCGGCGGTTATATCATTATTAACTCTACTATACGGATAGCTCAGTTCACCCCCCGTATTGGCGGACTCGCTTGTCTCTGCTATGTAGAGCTTGCCATACTCAGGGAAACCATCAATACGGATGAGGGTGTCATCGGAGACTATTGCTGTAGCAGCCTTGGCATAATATATCAGCGTATATACTGTTATGGCTGCAGCAGCTCCAGCTCCAACCAAGAGGACGAGGAGTATTAATAGCCAGAGCGGAACCTGCCTCCTCAAAACAGCCCTAGTCCTACCCATATCCATCCTAAAAATGCTCTATTTTTACAAAGATAAAAATATATTTTTTGGCACAAATTTTGCAAAAAAGGCTTCACTCCCAACAGCAGAATTAACCAATTCTAGAATAGTATTGGTGTCTTAGAACGTTATTAGTGGAGTGTCGCCTAATGGTGCATCTTCAATTGATTTAGCTCCTAATGCGTTTTGAGCCTTTTTCAGTATGAGCCTTTCATCCCACCCACGCCGTTTAATTTCAGATAGTCGTTGCTATAATCTTTCATCACCAAACCACGCGATCAACATAAGGTTAAGGCTATAATCGCTAATATTGAGCCCATTATGCCAAACGGAACTATTAATGGAGCTGTAATCACGGTCGTTATGCTTAATACCGTGCCGAAGGCTATCCCCACTTCCTCATCATCCACACCTCGCAGCCTGCGATAAACCTTGACACACCATAGATGGCGCTTATAGTTGCCCAGAAGACAATATTCTCCCCAAGACTTTTTGGGAGAGCCTCGCTCTGCGCGAGGGTCAGTATAAATGCGCCTAAAATCTCCATGAGACCGTGTATTAGAAGCGCAATAGAAGCTATTCTTAAACTAGTCTTCTTATCCATTCTCCAACCTCTCAATAACGATGAATCATAAGATTAAAGCACCTATACTGCCTTTATTCTCCAGCCGCTTATGTCGTTTGCGCATATTATCCCCGAGATTGCGACGGCTTCTACTCCGCCCCCTGGAAAAGTTGAGGCTCCAACTAGATATAGTCCTTTTATCGGCGTCTTGAAGTAGGGTCTTCTGGTCTCAATTGATTGATCAAACGCGTAAATCGCTCCTTCAGGCATAGAAGTGTATCTCTCGAACGTCTTTGGCGTCGCTGCATCAGAGACGATGATATGCTTGCTTAAGCCCGGTATTATCTTCTCCGCTCTCCGTATCAATGCCTCAGCAGCCTCCCTCTTCCTCCTCAAATACTCCTCTGTTCCTCTCGGCGGGAAGTCGTAGTAGTTTGCCAAAGTTATAATTGTGAGGCTGGCCATGCCCCTAGGTGCCAGAGCTGGGTCGGCGTTAGAGTTGATAACTATCCCGTAGCCTCCATCAAGATCCTTTATAAGCGTTGGATAGCCCGATAAGTCCATGTCGACTCCTAGAAAGACCATGAATGCTGATGGGGACATCCTCAGCCCCCTAATGAAGTCGGCGTATTCCTTATCTAGGTGCTCCTCACCAACGAGCTCTAGTAGGGCTGTTTTAGCGTTAGCATTGGCAACGACAACCCTGCTTCTGAAAACCTTACCCCCAGCAACAACTCACCTCACCTCGCCATTCTCAACTATTATCTTATCAACCCTATGCCTAATCAGGACTCTCCCACCACTCCTTTCGATGGCATCCTTTAGGCTGTTCGCGAACTTCTGCGCCCCTCCCCTGGGATAGTATCCCCCGTGGATGTAGTAGGAGACACATGCCGTTAAGGCGCTTGCTGCTGAAACCCTCTCTGCTCTGGCTCCAACATAGCCTAGTAGCGCGCATAGCAGCAACTTCAAATCCTCATCCATGAAGAACTCGTCGAGCTTCTGCCTGAAGGTCTTATTCATCCAGTCATAGAAGTGGGGGTGCTCCCTCGGATAATTTACGAGCTTCCTTACCCCAAAGACCTTAAGTTGGGGTCCTGGGTCCATGAATTCCTCCAGGTTTTCGCCTCAATGCATCTCTCCTTGAAAATATATCTCGCCCTGTTCTTCACGAATAAGTCCTCTTTATTCAATCCCAGCTCGCGTAATAGGAGTGTTATTGGATCCTTCTCCCATAGTCCGCTTATGTCCTCGACGCCAGTGTTAAATGTGAAGCCCCTCCTCTGGAATGATGAGCAGTATCCCCCAACCTGATAATGCTGCTCCAATGCTA
>JAGTQD010000043.1 GCA_018396405.1 Candidatus Bathyarchaeota archaeon | reverse complement strand
TCTCATCCTTTATACCGTAAAGATATATCCATAATAGAAGTCTCACCTTTGGATCAATAAGTCTCTTCCTTACTCTCCCTCTTCCCCGCACATTCTTTATAATAGTGCAAGTCTCGTTTAAATCAATTTGCAATATTATAACCAGAATCTGATCGGAATCACTAGCGGTTTAGTTTTCTTTCCAGCATTATGAGCATAAAGAGATATCAGCAAAGTGATGAGACATTAATGGTGCTCTAAACTCTATGAGGCTTATAATATGCCTAATTGTCGCTCAAGGTCCTTATAGGCTTTTTTAAGTTTGAAGAGCTCATCTATTTTCTCAACCTCGATTATTTGGATTTTCTTCCTTATCTCATGGAAGGTTCCAGAAAGCAGAAACCAGAATTCAGAGAGATTAATTAATACTTTTTAGTTTTTAGGCAATTTAATAAATCTCTTAATCATCATATTCTAAAAAGAGCTGAAGAGAAATGTCTAGTTTCCTAACTTTTAACACTTTTTGATTTTCGATAATAGAGATGTTTACGTGGTGAGAGACTTTCTTATTTTTTGGCTCAGCATGATTTTTGCGTCCGCTACTTTTCCTCCTTTTTTCCACACTATCACTGGGTTTAAATCTAATTGACTTATTTCGTCATTCTCCACTATAAGTCTAGAAACGCCAAGTATCATCTTCAAGATGGATTCTATATCAGCTGGTTCTTGCCCCCTATAACCCTCAAGTATTTTATATCCCTTTATATCTTTGATCATCTCCTCTGCTTCGCTCCTAGTTATAGGGGCTACCCTGAAAGTTACATCTCTCATGACTTCAATGAAAACGCCTCCAAGCCCAAACATTATAGTTGGTCCAAACTCCGCATCTCTTATCGCTCCTATAGCTACCTCTATGCCCTTAGGCAACATTTCCTCGATCAGAACACCTTTTATTTCGGCATTAGGATTAAATTTAACGGCATTATTTACTATAAGTCTGAAGGCTTTTTCTACATCCTCATCGTTTGATACGCCTAGTACTACGCATCCAGCATCACTCTTATGAATTATATCCTTTGACAATATTTTCATGGCAATTGGATATCCTATCTCTCTAGCAGCTTTTATAGCCTCTTCGGGGGTCAATGCCACTCTATAATTAGGGACTGGTATATTATATTGCGCACAGAGATCTTTTGCCTCAGACTCAAACAGCACGAGGCGTCCTTCACATAATACTTGTCTAATTATTGGATTCATAAAATTTTTCCTCACATAAAATTTTTAATTCTCTACCGGAGAGATTTTTTCTGTTCTATAAGCGATTGTGAAAGCATGACTGAAAGTGCTTCAACGGCTCTTTCCGGCATGAAATAATTTGGCACCATTTTTTCGCCGAGAACCTTTATAGCTTTCCTTAGCTCCTCACTATACGCTACACTAGTCCAAGAAACCACTATTGGCTTACTAATTTCTTCAGATAACTCGGCAATAATTTCAGCTATCTTAAGTTGTCTGGTTAAAGGGGCTATAACTAGAATCATATCCACATTTGAGTCTGATGCAACTATATCTATGACACTTCTATAGACATCTAGATCCTCAAGCGCCGAAGCCGTCATGTCTACCGGATTAGCTAATGATGCGAAAGGAGGAAGAACCTTGCTGAGATTCTCGACACTCTCCCTGCTTAAACGTGGTATAGAGAGACCAAGCTCCCCACATATATCCGCAGCTATCACGGAGGGGCCGCCTGGAGACGTAATTATTCCAACCCTATTGCCTCTAGGTCTTTTAGGAGAAGCTAAAGCCATCGCATAATCATATAATTGGAAAAAGGTTTTCGCTTGAATTATGCCAACTTGTTTACAAACGGAGTTCCAAACCTCTATTGAGCCAGCTAATGCAGCAGTATGCGATTTAGCCGCCAATTTACCCGCCTCAGACCTGCCAACTTTAAGTGCAACAAGAGGTTTTTTCGTGGACTTACATAAATCGATAAACCTTCTACCCTCCCTTACCTGCTCAATATACATTGCTATAACGTGTGTCTCAGGGTCTTCTATAAAGTATTCTAGGAAGTCAGTTAAAGTTGTAGCAGCCTCGTTACCAGTACTAACACCCTTATTTAAATAAAAACCTCTAAAGCTCGAGAGTATCTGAAAGCTCGCTAAAAGGGAACCGCTTTGAAAGATAGCTGATATCTTTCCAGCCTTCTCATATTTTAATTCAGCTTCAGGAAAAGTGCAGATCCTGGCCGGAGCGCTAAATATACCAAGACAATTCGGTCCAACTATCACCATTCCACTCTTATCAGAAATCCGCTTTATTTCCTCTTCAACAGCCCTTCCATATTCTTCGGAGACTTCTGAGAAGCCGGAGGTGAATATTATCGCTGACTTAACATTCTTCTTCACACATTCATCCAAGGCCTCTAGAACCTTTTTAGCTCCTATTAGAATTATAGCTGCATCAACCTCATCTGGGACATCAGAGATACTCGCATAAAATTTGTGGCCGAAAAGATTCTTGCCAACGTACTTCGGGTTTATTAGATATATTCTACCGTCATATCCAAATTTTATAACAGTATCAACTATTGTGAAACCGAGTCTTGTTGGATCTATATGGGCGCCAATAACCGCTATTGTTCTTGGATAAAATAATGTTCTCAGGAATTCCACGCACTTTATCATACTTTTGCCACGCCTGTCTCACTTAAGTATTTTGCCCCCTCCTCAAATGCTTTAATATTAATATCCTTCCACTTTTCACCAAATCTTCGAATCATTGCTTTAATCAGCGAATCCCTACTTAGTCCTAACTCGCCAGTTGCCCATGCAGAACCCAGTATAATAGTATTTATAGTAGCTGCTGGCAACCTATTTCTTTTAATTATTTCCATAGAATTTATAACATAAATTTTCTTTGTTATCTTCATAAATTCTTTTATAGCGTCATTTATGGATGGATATTTTATCCCTTTGATTATGGCTAAAGGGGGAGGCAACTCTAGGCTATTTATTATTACTACACCCTCATGTTTAAGATAACGTGCGGCTCGGAGGGACTCTAAAACTTCTAAGGAAATTAGCATGTCAGATGCTCCTTCAATTATTAGGGGTGAGTAAACATTTTTTCCAAATCTGACATGACAGACTACTTGACCTCCTCTCTGCGCCATCCCATGGACCTCTGAGACCCTAACCTCATAGCCATCAAGGATAGCTGCATCCCCAAGCAGCTCAGCTAACGTTAGTATCCCCTGTCCGCCGACCCCGGATAATAATATATTCATGTCTCCACCCTCATAACGGCTTTGAAGGGGCATACATGCCCGCAGAGTCCACATCCAGTACATATTGATTCATCAATTATAACTTTTCCATTAAACGGTAGTAGAGCTGGGCAACCAATAAGCTTTATACAAGCAAGACATCCCACACACTTCTCTTCATCTACTCTATTCTTGGCAATTTTTATCTTGCCATCTCTAGCTTCTCGCAAGAGAGTTAATGCGCATTTCCTTCTGGATATCACTACTGCCGGACCTAGCCCCTTCTGTACGTGCTCTATTGCTTCCATTATTGTAGAAATTGTCGCCTCAAGATAATATGGATCCACAATCTTACAGAAAGAGATGCTGCAGGCCTTTACCAAGTCTTCTGGGAGAACCACCTTCACTTTTTCGCCCATAGCATTAACTCCCGTCACTGGGCTGGGTTGGTGCCCCGTCATCGCTACAAGTCCATTATCTAAGATTACCAGAATGAAGTTTGATGGATTAAACGTTGCATTAATGAGAGCTGGTATACCAGCATGCATAAAAGTTGAATCTCCAATGGTTGCTATAACGATTTTACCGCTAAACTTAGATAGACCACACGCGATTCCTATGCTTGCGCCCATACATAGGCTTATATCTATAGCTTCTAGTGGTTGATAGAAGCCAAGACCATAACAGCCTATATCACTTGGGTATATCGCGTCGACCTTCATCTTTCTCACGGCTGACTTGATTGCATAAAATGTACTCCGATGCGGACAACCAGCACACAATACGGGTGGGCGTGGGGGCACTTCAACCTCAAGCTTAAACCCGCTCTTAGAGACTAGTTTCTCACCTAAGAAACTGGCAATTCCCTCTAAAACTATTAATGGAGTTAACTCTCCGGCCAATGGTATTAGATTTTTTCCCTCAACTCTAGAATCGATACCCAATTCACAGCATATAGCTTTAACATAACTTTCAATGAAAGGTTCAAGCTCTTCGACGACTAATACTTTCTCTTTCCCCTCAAGGAAGGATGCTAACAGCTTTTTGGGCAGAGGGTATAGAGTTGATAACTTTAATACAGACACTTTTTCTTCGGCTTTTAATGCTCTAAGAGCTTCCATAGTATAGGCATAAGCGAGGCCAGATGCAATTATACCAACTTTAGAGTCTCCATTAATACAGTTAAAAGGCGAATCGTTAAAGTATTCTTCAATAGACTTTATCTTCTCAATTAATTTCACTCTCATTTTCCTAGCGTTAGAGGGAAGACAGCTCATCTCCTCAGGGCTTCTTTCGAACGTTCCCTCTTTAGCAATATTTGGTATAGGTCCAAGTCTCACATTTCCTCTACTATGGCTAAGCCTAGTAGTAGTTCTAACCATAACTGGTATCTTAAACTTTTCCGAGAGCTCAAAACTATACATGGTGATATCCTTAGCTTCCTGCGGGGAGTGCGGCTCTAATATGGGTATGTACATGTGAGGGCCATAAAGCCTGTTATCCTGCTCATTCTGTGAACTGTGGCAGCTTGGATCATCAGCAGAGATTATTACAAAGCCCCCTCTAACGCCCGTGTAAGTTGCTGTAAAAAGTGTGTCTGAAGCTACGTTTACGCCCACATGCTTCATAGCCGCTAAGGATCTTAGATTACAGAAAGAGGCTGCCAAGGCGACTTCTACAGCGACCTTTTCATTAGTGCTCCACTCAACGTATATTCCATGCTCCTTAGCCCACTCCGCCAGGACCTCAATTATCTCCGAGGAAGGTGTCCCAGGATAACCCGCAGCGACACGAACACCAGCCTCAAGTGCCCCACGGGCAATAGCCTCGTTTCCGAGCATCAAAACAATCTCTTCTCCGTTCATTAATAGGCCTCGCTAACTTTTAGTCATAGTTAAAAATTGCTTATATATATTCTCTTCTGCTATTTTTTAACAATAATGAATCTTGGTTCTTGTTGAGTGAAAAAAGGAAAAGTTTTATAGTGTGCCCGTTAGGAAATAGGAGATAGGGTTAGAGGAGGATTGTCAGAAAATGAGTTATAAGTATAGGCGTTTTATAAAGCCATTAAGGGTGGGAGAAGCGCCAGTTGATCTACTGCCGCCAGAGAAATTCTTTTGGGCTGAGTCTAAGGATCTTGAGGGTTACCCTGGGCACTTCTATATAGGATATGTGACCGAGCCGAGAACACTACACCCCACTAATGAGAAATTAGCTGTAAAACATCCATACGATGAACTACTAATCTTCGCTGGAATTAATACTGATGACATACTGGACCTTGGGGCTGAAATATCCGTTATGATTGGAGAGGAGGGAGAAGAACACATCATTAAGGATCCCTCTGTTGTCATAGTTCCAAAAGATGTGTTCCATGGTCCCATAAAAGTGAATAAGCTAGAGAGAC
Organism: Candidatus Bathyarchaeota archaeon; assembly: GCA_018396405.1. Lineage (GTDB taxonomy): Archaea > Thermoproteota > Bathyarchaeia > Bathyarchaeales > DTEX01 > DTEX01. Next base: position 5,998 of record JAGTQD010000043.1, on the reverse strand, counting down.
CAATAGTGCATATTGCCCTCTGCGATGCACCTGAATATAAAACTGAGTTTAAAAGGCGTGAGAGGTATGAGGCGAAAGGCACTAAATACTCTCGGTTAATTAAGAAATTAACTACTTCTAAAACCGCATATGAGGGTTATCTGCATGAGGGGCCAATAACAATAGACGAGAGAGGGGTCATGGACCTACGAGCGATAGGCCCCGGAGAAGCATATCAAATAGTGCAAATGCATCCGGAGGATCTTGAGGGTGTCAACATTAGCTTTTCATGGGAATTCTTTAAAACTACAGGGGTTTGGATGTCAACAAGGCTGGCGCACGTTCACCCAGAGCCAGAACTGCTGATTGCTATTGGGCTTGACCCAAACAACATATATAATCTTGGAGCGTCTATAGAATTCTGGTTTGGGTCTGAACGCGAGGTCTACGTTATTGATAAACCAACAGTAATATCAATACCACGAGCATGGATCCCACATACGCCAGTCGTCACACAGCGTGTTGATAGACCATTCGCATTTATGCTCGTATGTCCCGGAAGGTATACGCGAGCAGGTTATGTGGAGACCGGATGGGACGTGTAATTTTCTATCCTGGTGAGGAGGGAGAATTTAATGCCGAAGCGCGTGTTCATTTCCTTTCCCATAAATCTTCCTGAAATATATGAGCCGCTAAGAAGGGAGGGGTGCGAGACAATTTTTGGCGCGGAGCCAGCATTCCCAATCGCAAGTGAAAGGAAGGAATATAGTGAGAGTGAAATTATTGAGAAATGCAAAGACGTGTGTGCCATCTTAAGTTCTCCAAGGCTGCGGCTGCCCGCAAAGGTTTTAAAGGCGATGGATAAGCTTCTCTGTATTTGTAATAGGGGGATTGGTTTTGACAATGTTGATATTGAAGCCGCCTCTGACCTGGGAATTTTAGTCACAAATGCTCCCATTAAAGAAGACTTTATAAGCGTTGCTGAGCATACCCTTGCCTTAATTCTTGCTTTAGCCAAAAGATTAAAAGCAGTTTCAGAACTTGTGTTGAAGGAAGGTCCATCCGCATACTACGATGAACGTGTTGACACGATGATTTTAAATGGGAAAACTGTTGGAATTATTGGTCTTGGAAGAATAGGCTCTAGGGTTGCAAGACTTTTACGCGCCTTTAATGTGAGACTTCTTGGTTATGATCCTTATATTCCCAAAGAGAGAATAAGGCGTATAGGGGTTGAACCAACAAGTTTAGAAGTGCTGTTGAGGGAATCAGATTTCGTCACAATACATGCTCCCCTAACACGTGAAACTTATCATATGATTGGGACGAAAGAGCTGTCTATGATGAAGAAAACTGCTTATATAATTAATACTGCAAGAGGAGCGATTATAGATGAGGCGGCGCTCATAGAGGCTCTTAAAAGTGGCATAATAGCGGGTGCCGCTCTAGATGTTGTTGAGAAAGAACCAATATCAGTTGATAATCCTCTCCTGAAGATGGATAATGTTCTATTAACTCCGCACATAGCAGGTCGAAATAGTACGTCGCTGATTAAAGGTGAAAAACTAGCTGTAGAAAATTGCTTAAAGATACTGAGGGGCAAAGTACCTAAATATGTGGTGAACCCAGAGGCTATCCCGAAGTGGCGAGAAAAGCGGCGAAAAATTACTAAAAAATGTAATTGAACTAATTATATGTCAATATAACTTATCTTCTTTAATGGACTATATAGCCTCCATCAATAATTATATTTACTCCAGTTATATATGATGCTTCGTTAGACAAGAGAAATGTTATGAGTGAGGCTACTTCTTCTGGTTTACCTAGTCTGCCTAGGGGAACAGACTTTAATAATTCTTTTGCATGCTCGGGCGTTTCCCTCCAGATTGATTGAAGTAAGGGCGTATCAATAAACCCTGGGCTTATAGAATTAACCCTTATGTTATACTTTGCGTAATCCATAGCGCATAGTCTAGTAACAGATAACACAGCTCCTTTGCTAGCAGTATACCCTACGCCTGGCAAAGCTGTAAGCGCCGCCAATGATGATATGTTAACTATTGATCCTTTACCCGCCTTGATCATATATGGCAGAGCATGCTTACTACATAAGAGAACACCAAAGAGATTTACACGGATCACTCTCTCCCACACATCTAATCGACCCTCGTGAATCGGCTTTGTATCAAATTTTGGATCAGCAATACCTGCGGCATTAACTAGACCTTGTATCAAGCCTAAATCTGAGACTATGTGTCTAAAAGCTCTCTCAATTTCTTCCTCGTCTGTGACATCCATATGATAATATTTGGCTGTTAAACCCACTTTATTTAAATCCTCCTCAACCTCTTTTCCAGGGTTATCTTGTACATCACAAATAGCTACTCTTGCTCCCTCCTGAGCACATTTTATCACGGTTGCTCTTCCAATACCGCTAGCACCGCCAGTTACAACTATCACCATATTATTTAACCTACCCATCCTTCCCACCAGTTTCGCTTTTAATTGGGTAATAGCGTTTCTTTTCTCTTATGGCGAAGATCACCTATTAATCTATTTAAGTTTTTCCATTTCAAAAGTATTAAACTGAGTAAAAAGTAAGAGAAATTGGAAGTGAAGCAAATTAACCCTTGAGGAAAATTACCCATAGGCTACACGCGGGTTAACAACCGCAACTTTTCTTCCAATAGAATCGGCCACCTTTATCGCATTAAAAACTTTTTCTGCGTTAACTTCAAAGGGTTCGTTATGAATGGGAGAAGTTGGAGCAACGGCTTTTTCAGAGATTTTCCATAAATCTTCTTCATAAATCTCTTCAATTCCAAGCTCTCTAAGGTTTATGGGCAGGCCGATCTCATGAACCCATTTCATAAAATTTACAATTTTCTGAAGAGATCTGTTTTCTAGCACCAATTGTACTATGATGCCAAACGTGACGAGTTCTCCATGATATTGCATTGGTTTCATCTTCTTTTCAAGCAATGTTAAACCCTCTGCGATTCCGTGCGCGGCTGCGCAACCAGTATTTTCAAATGCTAAACCACTTATCAAACATATTGCTTCAACACATAGCTCTAACGATGGTGTTACGACATGATTTCTGGCGGCTTCCATACCAGCAGTACCATTTTCACGTAAAACTTTATATACAAGCTTGCAAAGCTCAAAGCTTAGTTTTGTTGACCTTAGAGGTTCAGAAACATTAGGATCATAGTTTAACCATACGAAGTTAGATTTACCAGATTGCATAACGGCTAAACCCTCAAAGAAGTGCGAGATTGCATCGCCTATGCCACACGCTAGGAACCTAGCTGGCGCGCCAGCTATTATTTTTGTGTCAACTAAGATTAAATCTGGGTTTCTTGGCCAAAACTTGAGCCCAACGAACTCGCCTGGATATGGCTCCGTATATATAACTGAGATGGCGCTTGTCGGGGCATCAGTAGACGCTATCGTTGGAATCAAAATTATTGTTTTATGGGTTTTGTTTCCGACGGCTTTGGCCGTATCAAGAGCTTTCCCGCCGCCAGCGCCAACCACCATGTCCACATTTAATTCCTCTGCGATTTTACTTAGTCGATTGATCTCCTCCCAGCTACACTCCATATTAAAGAGTTCAAAATATGCATCTACTCCGCTATCCTGAAGACTCTTTGATAATGGTTCACGTAAAAAATTCATCACAACTTTATCCGCGAATATTATAGCTCTTTTACCATAATTTTTGAAGAGCTTGCCAGCAAGAGCTAAGCTGCCCGGGCCCTGCACGTATCTTCGAGGGCTTATGAACCCTTTTACGTATGGAATAGTTGAATGAATAAGGTAATGTCTTTCCCATTCACATAACGGCGTATAATCAGCCCCCACCAGCTATCGAGGCGATTGTAACTTCATCTTGATCCTTAAGATCCGCGTATAAGCCCCCTAGATGATCCACGTTCCTTCCATTTATCAAAGCAACTATGCCTTCCCTACCCACATTAAATTTAACGCCCATCTCTACCTCAAGCCTATTTAAAAGATCCTTAAACGTCACTTTATCACGGTCGCTAAAGTAGAGCCAAATCTCCCGCTTATTGGTCATATTATAAGGTCGCCCGACAAATCTAACAAGGATTCTTGTCATCAGACGATCCCCAAGATAAAAAATTAGAAAAAAGAATATTTAAGGTATCTCTAGCTCAGCCAACTTTTCTTTTGTCGGCACTCCCCGCTCATCCCATCCTCTAACTCTATAATAATCTTTGAGGAGAGGTTCGAGTTCAAATATTTGGCCTTTTGCAGGCTTCCTTGGATGTGGCTCTTTAAGAAATCTTTCGGGTAGAGTATCATATTTGCCATCTACGCCCTCTCTAACATTGAAGAGTCTCTCGAGGTTCCATATTCTCTCGCCAACCTTCCACAGATATTTCGGATCCTTAAACTCTTCGATGCCAGTGGTTGCATACAATACTCTGCTATAGAAGACTGGGTTAATTACGTCATGGTTTACAATGAGCTTACAAAATACTGCTGTCTCACAAACTGCCATCTCATCCTGCACATATTTAGTCAATTCCGCTTTCCCTTCAATGGCGAGGGGGTCAACTTTTCTGGGAACCCCGAGTATCTCAAACTTATTCCAGCTTATGGCATGGCTTGCGCCTATCGTCCCCGTCACGAGACCTAAACCATGCCCCTTCAGCGCGCGTGGATCGTAAGCTGGCATCTCTAATCCTTTAATGTGCATTGCATACTTCTCGGCTCCTCTCCCAATGATTTCAGCGGCTCTCCTAACTCCCTCGGCCAGCAAATTCCCAAGATTTCCTATCCTTAAAGCTATGCGCCTCACAAGCTCAACGACAAGCTCTGGCTTACCCCAATCTAGCTCCAATCCGTCTGTCTCAGTCTTATCTAGGATGCTCTTCTCACATAATTCTATAGCGAAAGCTATTGCTACACCAGTAGAAATAGTGTCTAAACCATATAGATCGCAAAGCATATTGGCATACGTTATTGCCTCTATATTATTAACTCCCACAATGCCCCCGAAGGACCATTCGGTCTCCAGCTCCGGGAACTCCCATGCGATCCCCGCGTAGGGACCATTAGTAATCCTAAAGATTTTCCCGCATCGCATCGCACAGCCGTAGCAGCCCTTATGCCCAATTATATAAGTCTCCAATATTTCAGGCCTAAACCTCTCTATACCCTCCCACTCTCTCTGCTGGAAGTTGTAGGTTGGGAAGTTCCCCATGACATACCACACGTAAGTGCCGGTATTTGTTCCAAGTTTCCTAAAGTCTGCAGGGGGAACCGCAGGCCACTCACGATAAGCTTTTATCTGCTCTTCTACAGCCTCATCTAGAGTTTTCTCATCATAAATTTCTGGTCTCTTGGATCCCCTAACAACTATAGCTTTTAAGTTCTTTGAGCCCATCACGGCTCCCCCACCGCCTCTACCAGCAGTCCTCGTGTCGTCGGTTACAATAGATGATATCTTCACAAGCCTCTCTCCAGCAGGCCCTATGGTAACCATCCTAGCTCTTTTATCCGTCTCCTCAAGGAGGATTTCCTTTGTAGCCCACGTATTTAAGCCCCAAACTTTAGAAGCATCTCTAAACTCTATATTATCATCGCTTATCCATACATATGTGGGCTTTTCAGCTTTACCCTCAATGATTATAGAATCATAGCCAGCAAACTTAAGCTCGGCACCAAAAAATCCTCCTCCAACGCTCCTACAGTATATTCCCGTTAGGGGAGACTTAAACTGCGCCACCCATCGTGAAGCAGATTGAACTTTAGTTCCAGTTAAAGGTCCTACAGATAATATCAATTTATTCTCTGGACCAAGTGGATCAGCACCGGCTGGAACCTCATCCCACAGTATTTTAACGCCAAAACCTCGCCCACCAATAAAATATTTTACAAGCCCCTCCTTCAGCGGTTCAACAACAAAGTTCTTTTTTGTCAAATTTATTCGAAGTATTCTACCAGCATATCCGTAAGGTTGCATATTCTGCTTCACCTTAAGAGA